>CANQXO010000131.1 GCA_947627825.1 uncultured Clostridia bacterium | reverse complement strand
AAGAGATTCAGCAATGCTATTAAATATAATTTCAGGTCATGATAAAAATGATACTACATCATATGATAGACCAAAAATTGATTATACAAAATCATTAAAAAATGATGTAAAGGGATTAAAAATTGGAGTTCCAAAGGAATTTTTCGGAGAAGGAATAAATGAAGAAGTAAAAGAAAAACTAAAAGAAGCAATAGAAATATATAAAAGTCTTGGAGCAAAGGTTGAAGAATGTTCATTAGGAGCAATAGAATATGCTTTAGCTACTTATTATATAATTGCCTGTGCAGAAGCAAGTTCAAATCTTGGAAGATTTGATGGCATTAGATATGGATATAGAGCATCTAAATTTTCAAATTTAAAGGAATTATTTATAAATTCAAGAACAGAAGGATTTGGAGATGAAGTAAAAAGAAGAATAATACTTGGAACTTATGTATTATCATCAGGATATTATGATGCTTATTATAAAAAAGCACAAAAGGTTCGTACTTATGTAAAAAAACAATTTGATGATAATTTCAAAAAGTATGATGTACTTTTAACTCCAGTAGCACCAACAACTGCGTTTGAAATAGGTCAAAAGAAAGAAAATCCACTTGAAATGTATTTAGCAGATGTTTGTACAGTATCTATAAACATTGCAAGTGTACCTGCAATCTCTATTCCAGCAGGAGTAGATAAAAGCGGAATGCCAATAGGAATGCAACTTATTGGAGATAGATTTTCAGAAGAAACACTTTTAAATGCAGCATATACTTTTGAACAAAAAATCAAATTTAGAGAAAATTATAAACCAGAATTCAAAAAATAAAAATCTTATTAATATAGAAAATTATAAAAAATAAATAAGGATTATAGGTAGAGCCTTTATAAAAACCTAAATATATTATACAAGGAGAAAAACAATGTCAAGTCAAGATTACGAATTAGTAGTTGGACTAGAAGTTCACGCAGAATTATCTACAAAAACAAAAATATTTTGCTCTTGCCCAACAGAATTTGGTGCAGAACCTAATACACATATATGCCCAATTTGTACAGCAATGCCTGGAGCTTTACCAGTATTAAATGAAAAAGTAGTTGAATATGCAGTAAAAGCAGGATTAGCTACAAATTGTTCAATTTCGAAAGATAGCAAAAATGATAGAAAAAATTATTTTTATCCAGATTTACCAAAATCATATCAAATTTCACAATTTGATAAACCATTATGTAATAATGGATATGTTGAAATTGAAGATGATAATGGAAATCTAAAAAAAGTTAGAATTTTAAGAATACATATAGAAGAGGATGCAGGAAAGCTTAACCATAATGAATACACAGGAGGAAGCTTAGTAGATTTAAACAGAGCAGGAGTTCCGCTAATTGAAATAGTTTCAGAGCCTGACATAAATTCAAGTGCAGAAGCAGATAGATATTTAAAAAAATTAAAATCAATACTTCAATATATTGAAGTTTCTGACTGTAAAATGCAAGAAGGTTCTTTAAGAGCCGATGTAAACGTATCAGTTCACAAGAAAAATGAGCCATATGGAACAAGATGCGAAATAAAAAATATGAATTCATTTAGGTCAATTCAAAGAGCAATTGAATATGAAAAAGATAGACAAATATATGAAAATGAACACGGAAATGTTATAACTCAAGAAACATTAAGATGGGATGATTTTGAAGGAAAAACATTCCAAATGAGAGATAAAGAAGATGCACAAGATTATAGATATTTTCCAGAACCAGATTTAGTTGCAATTAGACTATCTGATGAATATGTAGAAAATATTAGAAAAAATCTTCCAGAGATGCCAGAAAGCAGAAAAGAAAGATATATGAAAGAATATGGATTATCACAAAAAGATGCAAATACTTTAACAAGTTCAAAAGCATTTTCAGATATCTTTGAAAAAGCAGGATCAATATGTAATAATTATAAAGCTGTATTTAATTGGTTAAATTCAGATATATCAAGAATTCTAAATGAAAAAGAAATGGAACCAGAACAAATTCCATTTACAGCAGAACATTTGGCAGGGTTAGTAAGTTTATTAGATAAAGAAGTAATAAGTTCAAGTATTGGAAAAAAGGTGTTAGATGAACTTTTTGAAAATCCTAGAGATCCACAAAAAATAATAGAAGAAAAAGGATGGATTCAAATTTCTGATGAAAGTGCAATAAAAGAAGTTGTTAAAAAAGTTTTAGAAAATAATCCACAATCAATTGCAGATTTTAAGGCAGGAAAAGATAAAGCATTAGCATATTTAATCGGACAATCAATGAAAGAAACAAAAGGAAAAGCAAACCCCAAAATGCTTACAGAAATGTTCTTAGAAGAATTAAAAAAATAAAGTAAATTATAAAGAAAGTTTTTATAAAATTATACTGAATAAAAAAATGAACTATTGATAAAAATAGTTCATTTTTTTATATTATTCGTATATTAGTGTTAAATCATATATTTTTAATTCTTTCAAAGTTGCGTTATTACATAGTCCAATTCCTATTCCTAAAAGAAAATCACTTTCTAAGAGAGTTAGGTCTGCT
>CANQXO010000130.1 GCA_947627825.1 uncultured Clostridia bacterium | reverse complement strand
TTCTTCATTTGTTATTACCCAATTTTTCTTTTCTTCATCATATTTTATTGGTATCATTCCATCTGATACTTTTGGTTCATTTACTCCCTTTTTATTTTCTTTATCTCTTTCTGTTCTTAGATTCTCTAAATCCTTTTCAAAACTTCTTAATGCCTCATCTTCTTCTGTTGCAGCATCTTCATATTCTTCTGCTGTTTCTTTTGCTTTTTTTATTAGTCCATTATCTCCTAGTGTTAATCTTAAAGTTACTCCTGCTAAAATTAACATAATTATTATTGTTACTACCAATGCAACAAGTGTAATTCCTTTGTTTTCCATACTTTCAAGCTCCTTTGTATTTTTCTTTAAGTATTGTACTTAAAGAAATTTCAAAAATGCTCGCAACTATTGATTTTATAATAGTTATAAGCATTTTTGAGAAACTAAA
The DNA here is from genome assembly GCA_947627825.1 of uncultured Clostridia bacterium. The sequence continues at coordinate 2,123 of CANQXO010000130.1, read as the reverse complement.
AAGTGATTAATTTTTAAATTTTGTTTTATGATTAAATATATATCTTTTTGTTGATATTTCAGTTCTTTATTGTTATAATTATGTTATAAATCTTTTCTTTAAGTACAATACTTAAAGATTTTTTATTATTCAACATTAAATGTATTATTTTTTTGTAATACTAGTTTTGAAGTATTTTTCAAGCATACAATTGGTCTAAAGCCACTCACAAAGGTTGTATCATTATAACTAACTGACTGTATCCAATTACCAAATAACACAAGGATATTATTGTTATTTGTAGCAAATGGGCTTGCAATCCATTCATGTCCATATAATGCTTTGTACATTTTATCATCTACATCAAACACTTTTGGACCATAGGCTGTCCAATAATTTAGCCATTCTTTTCCCCCATCTTTACTCATCAAATATCCACTATGGGCATCATCTATCTTAGTAAGTAGATTTGCTTTATATTTTGCATTATATGATTTAAAAAACAATTCAATGGTTGCTCCTCCTATTGCATACTCTGCTTTATCTCCTGCATAAAATGGATTCCATACACTTGTATCTAACATATATGCTACTGCTTTCATATTATAATTATTATTTTGATAAGTGAATTGACTCATAAGTTTTTTTACTCTTTCATCAGTTATATCTTCGGTTCCTTCATAGTTATTTATAACATTAACCATACTTAAACTTTCTGATACATAACTCCCATTATTCTTATTTACTAATGGAGTCCCTTTTTTACCTTTTGGTGCATCTTCTAATCTTATATAAGCATCTGCCCTTAAATATATATTTTGACTATCGGCATAAAAGATGTCCCATCCATATTTTTCTCCAGATGTTCCTCCTTTATAATTAACTTTCATACCAAATTTACTTGGGTCTTTTGCTATATCTCCAGCTGTTAGAGGTACATTTGTTACTACTATTTTATCGCTTATACTCTCCGTCATGTTTTCTGCTTCATCTACTGATAAAACATGTAAATAATAATCTCCTATATTTTTTATACTTACATTTATCTGTTTTAGTTTTTGCTCCCCATTTTTAAAGTTTCCTCCATTATATGCACCAATATTTTCAGTTCCTATATTATTTGGACTTTCTGTTATTACCCATTTTGACTTTTCATAATTTATTCCACTTAACTCATCTATTTGTTCAATTGTAGCTTTTGTAGTTTCTGCCACAGTTATTGCATTTTTGTCTATTGTTATTTTTGCACTTTTTGGATTTTCTTTATCTATGTTTCCTATCTCTGTGGTTGAACTTCCTTTATAATCTCCTAATTTGTTTACTATTCTTGCATATACTACTGTTCCATTATCTTCTATTGTTATTTCTTTGTTGTATTTACTCCAACTTACTCCTCCTATTGAATATTCTATTTCATATCCTTTCGGTACTTCCATTCCCTCCGTTTCTATTGTTACCTTCACTGGTCCTTTTGTCCATCCACTTGGATTTAATTTTATCTTTAGATTTTCATCATTTACCTCTGGTAAGTCTTTGTCTTCTACTCCTAACTGTCCTAAATAGTCTACTCCGTCTTTTGTTATTTCATATATATATCCTTCTTTTGTTTCCAACCTAAAACTTTTATTTTCTTCATCTTTTGTTACTGTTGCTCCTTTTAGGTTTCCATTTTCTATTTCGTCATTTATTGACTTTTCTAATTCTGTCATATATTCTTCATCACTTAAATTTTCTAATGTATCTTTTAAATCTACACCTGCTTTTAGGGTATCTACTGTTTCTTTATAACTGCTTTTTATATATTCATCTCTTGTCCTTTTTGCCAATGCTATTAATCCATTATCTCCTAAAGTTAATCTTAGTGTTACTCCTGCTAAGATTAACATAATTATTATTGTTACTACTAGTGCAACTAATGTTATTCCTTTGTTTTTCATACTTTCAAGCTCCTTTGCATTTTTCTTTAATCAAGTTACTTAAAGAAAAATTAAAAAGCACCTATAAGCTATTTATTTCAATAGTTACAGGTGCTTTTTTCATATTTAATTTTTAATATTTTTTTGTCTTTCAATTATTATTTAGTTGGTTATTTTTTATTGATATTTAAGCATTTTATTGTTATAATTACTTCATAAATATTTTCT
>CANQXO010000129.1 GCA_947627825.1 uncultured Clostridia bacterium | reverse complement strand
ATGTACTTTTATTATACATATCCTTCACTCAATTGTCAATGGAAATTTTTTCAATTTTCTTTACATTTTTGTTACAAGCTAATTTTTCTATGTTTCATTGCATTATATATAATCTTCTCATACAGTTTTGCATTTTTTTGATAGGAGTTATTTTCCTTTGCAAAAATTTTATAAATTATTGATATTTTTGCAAATATGTGGTACAATTTAAGTATGAAAAATGCAATTTATTTTGCAAATTTTATACTTAATATAAATTGAGGTGATTTTTTTGAAAAGATTAATATATAATAAATTGTTAGAATGGAAAAATTCTAGTAATAGAAAACCTTTAATTTTAAAGGGTGTAAGACAATGTGGAAAAACATGGATATTGAAGGAATTTGGAAATAGTAACTATGAAGATGTTGCATATTTCAATTTTGAGGGAAATGAAGTTTTACAAGCTAGATTTGATCAAGACTTAGATGTAAACAGAATAATAGAAGAATTAAGCATATTATCTCATAAAGCTATTAAGCCTGAAAAAACTCTAATTTTTTTCGATGAAATTCAATTTTGTAATAAAGCATTAACTTCTCTTAAATATTTTTATGAAAATGCTCCTCAATATCATATTGTATGTGCTGGTTCACTTCTTGGTATTGCACTTTCAAAGCCTTTATCTTTTCCAGTTGGAAAAGTTGACTTTTTAGAATTAAAACCTATGAATTTTTACGAGTTTTTACTTGCAAATAATGAAGAAGAACTTTTAGAATATCTAAGAAAAGATACTCAAAAAGTTTCTGAAACTTTTGAAAAAAAATTACAAAATTATCTAAATTATTATTATATTATTGGTGGAATGCCAGAGGCTGTGCAAACTTGGTTAGATACAAAAGATATTGAAAAAGTAGAAAAAGTACAAGATACTATATTAAATTCATATGAATTGGATTTTGCAAAGCATGCTCCTCTTTCAGACACTCCAAAGCTTAGCCTTATATGGGATTACATTCCAAGAGCACTTTCAAGAGAAAATTCTAAGTTTATATATGGTCATGTAAAACAAGGTGCTAGAGCTAAAGACTTAGAAGATGCACTTCAATGGTTAATATCAGCAGGTATGTGCTATAAAATAAACAGAATTGAAAAGCCAAATATCCCTGTTTCTAGCTATGTTGATATGCAAAGTTTTAAAATATATATGTGTGACGTAGGATTACTAAGAAGAAAAGCTAAGTTAGATGCTAGTATTATTTTAGGAGATAATACTGATATATATAAGGAATTTAAAGGCACTCTTGCAGAAAATTACGTACTTTTAGAGCTATTATCTATAAATAACGATACTCCTTTTTATTGGACTTCTGGAAATACTGCGGAAGTAGATTTTGTATTTCAATTTAAAGATAAAATTATTCCTCTCGAAGTAAAATCTGGAGAAAATCTAGGTTCGAGAAGTTTAACGCTATATAGGCAAAAATATGCTCCTGAACTTTCTATTAAAACTTCTTTGAAAAATGTAGATATTCAAAATGGAATAATGAACATTCCTTTATATATGCTATGGAATTTAAAGAAATATATTGTTGTTTAGAAAACTGTACAATGTCAAAAATGCTTATTACCCATTTGGATAATAAGCATTTTTTGAATTACTATTCTACTAAGCTAAATTGGCGGCTCTATCCCAACAGAAACTATAAGACCACAACGCGTGCATTTTTTTATCAAGTGAGATTTATTTAAGCTTGCGCAGTTTGTATCCTCACAAGTGCTGCAAAGGAACCCCATACTTAGCGTGGGCGTAAGGTAAGACGTGCATGTTTCACAGTATAGAACCAGATTGTTGCGGTAATAAGAGGCCGAATTTGAGCAGTAACTGCAAGTTTTTCCTATGTTGCTCCCGACCCGATGACCAAGAGTTCCTTAGATTCCCGACATACGTAAGGTTCCCCAAAGTCGTGGTCACTCTCATTAGTACCACATGAGGTTGATAAATGGTGGCCGCCCTGTTGTTTTCGCGTCATGCAATCGTCACACAAAGTTTTATAGTATTCACCAGAAAATTTTTGAGAGCAACCAAGGCACTGTAAGTCACCGCTCGAAGGTGAACGCACGCGATCGCTTTCTCGTCCACAGCAGTCGCATATGCCGTGATAGTAGGAGTTTGATCCTGCCGCGCCCCAATCTGTTTTCAAATATCCGGCATATCTCATTTTCAGTGAAAGTATGGTCTCCAAATTCCGTCAGTTCTACTTCTGAGGCTCCACACTTCTGACAAGTTCTAGTTATGGAGCCTTGAGTCTTGCATGTTCCATTTGTTTTTTCTGTTATTTGCCATTCATGTTCTTTACATGACGTGCTTACTTCTTGACTAATTCCTCCTTCTCCTGTCGCTGGATTACTTCCATCACTATAAGTTTTATTTCCTGCATGATCTGTTACACAACATCTTAAACAATATGTTGAATTTCCAACTAAACTATATATATACTCTTTTGTATTTAATGATGTTTCCTCAACATTGCAACTTATCCAATTTTCATTATCTTTTTTACATTGAAAATCATAACTTGCAATACCAGATACATCATCTATTGCATTTGCTACAACTGGAATTGATATA
>CANQXO010000128.1 GCA_947627825.1 uncultured Clostridia bacterium | reverse complement strand
TCACCAGTTTTGTATCTTTCACCTGAAATTGAATTAGCCAAATCATCTTGAAAACTAGTAGCCATTTCTTGAATGTATGAATTTAAATCATTATTGTTTTGCATATTACTATTATTTTCGTCTGTAACGTTTTCTATGTTTTGACTAGTATAATTTGTTGTTTCATTGTTTAAATCGCCTGTAAATTGATTTTGTGACGTCTGAGAGGTATTATTTATTTCATTGTTCCTAGCTTGTGAAAGTATATCTACTGTTTTTTTCTTTATTGCAATATTAGCTTCTGTTACTTTTTGATTGATATTATTTATTGTAGCATTATCTAAATTAACCATTTTGTGATTAAACTCTGCTTGTGCTTGTATTAAACTGGTATATGGACTATCATCAATAAGAATTCCTGTATCTGCATCAATTATTTTATATGTACCTTTATCATTGTTTATTGTTATTGCAGGAATGATATTAACTTTTTTATTTGGATTATCTATAATTTTAGAATCAGTCGGTGTTATTTTTTGTAATTCTCCATCTTTATCAAATTGTGTAGTGAAAATTATTGTTTGTAATTCTCTATTTTTTAGTTCTTGTTCCATTCCTTTTTGAGCTCCATTTATAATTGAGTTAACATCTACTTTTCCACTATTTATAATATCTATCAAAGCTGTATTTATTTCTTGCTTACTAAGATTTGATTTGTTAGCTATTCTAACAGCACTTGGTACTCCAGCAGATATACCTCCTAAAATAATAGCTGAAAGAACGCCGTCAATTCCTGCTTGTAAAGTTCTTTGTTTAATATTATCCCAGTTAGCAGCATCTTTTCCTCCAGTTAATGTAGCAACTGTTTCTTGTAGTGGTTCCATAATTGCTTCTTGTAAAAAATTCTCTGCTGTCGAAACTCCATAACTTTCTAGTACTTCTTTAGTTAATCCAACACCATTAAATATTTTAATTGCATTAGAAACCATTTTTCCACTTATAGCAATTTCTGAACCTCCTTCTAATCCTCCCATGACAGTTGCATACCCAAAAGCTTGCTCCTCATTCATTCCTCTTGCCTTAGCATCATCAAGATAGTTTCCTGCAGCAGATGCTATAAATAGGAAACTTCCTGCAACTGGATTGGTTAAAGAAGCAGAAGCAGGTACAAGATTTTGCCCTATATTTGGTGCAAGTTCTGCTATTTTTTTTGCGATTGGATTTGACGTTTTATTAATATTACTCTCTACAGTTTGCTGTCTCCATTTTGTTAGTTCTTCACTATTTAATTCATTATTAGCTTTAGATAGAGATGTTAATCCCCATATTTTATTAGAAACAGGTTCAACTAAAGATGTAGGCAGATCTACATTTATATTAAAAAGATCTTTAAGCAATTTTTGCCCTACTAATTTCAATGACCATTTAGTTTCTAATTTTCCTGCTGTATTCAAATATTTTACTGTTGAAGGACCAACACTTTCTGCTCCCATTGCAATGTTTCCACCTATACCAGTAAAATTTTGTATATTTTTTTGTGCTTGTGTCCTATCATCTATTTTTCCTTGTGTTACCTTAAATAAGTCTCCTTGTTTCCCTTCTTTAGCATTTTTTGTTTCTTCATTAGAAGCTAATTTTATATTTGCTGAAATATTAAGTTTATTATCAGTATTTCTATAGGCTTTTTGATATATATTTTTATGTGGTTGCTCATTGGTTTTATTTTGTTTTGAATCGTTTATATTATTTGAATTACTATTATTAGTATTAGTTTCATCTTGTTCTTTATCTTTTTTCCATACGCTTTCCATTTTGTTTGCAATTCTTTCTTCGTCAGTCTGCATAGTAGTATTATTATAAGAATTTTCTTGACTTGGAAAATCAATTATCTTTTTTATATTATTAATTCCAGAAATGTCTTTTGTACCAAATGTGTTCCAGTTAATTTTAGATACATTTCTTTTTTCTTCATTTTCATCGTCTTCCACTTCTTCAAGCATATTTAATGTTTTCCAATTTAACATATATTTTCCTCCTCTTGCTAAATGTATTCTGATAAATCTACTCCATATCTTTGTCCCCATGCTAAAAGCTGTTCCCTAGTTATTCCATTTTTTAAGCTATATGAAGCTGTAGCACCTTCTTCAGTTGTTATAACTATAAGATTATCTTTAATCATTTTTACTGGACTTTGAAGTCCATATTTTGTAATTAAATTTTGTGCATCATTATCACTCATTCTTCCAGCTTCATTTTCAGCACGAATATAGTACCAGGCACTATTGTTTCCAGTTACTTTATTCTTTTTATCTATATCATCATACTTAATCCAATTGCTCTCAATAATATCTTTATAGGTACTATAACTAGTTGTTTTATTTGATGAAGATGAACCAGAGCTACTTGAACCATATTTTTGATTTAATTGATACTCATACTCTGTATTTTTTCTGCTTAAACTACTTTGTAGTTCTTGTAATTGCTTATCATACTCAAATTCTCTTTGAGCTTGTTCTTTATTTAGTTTTGCATTTAACTCTTGCAACTGCTTATCGTATTCAAATTCCCTTTGAGCTTGTTGCCTGTCTAATTCTGCTTTCAATTCTGCTAAAGCTTTATTGTTTTGATATTCAAGTTCTGCTTGTTCCTTCATTTTCTTAAGTTCAAATTCTCTTTGCTCTTTGGCTTCTCTTGCATCTTTACTTAATGTTCCTACTTTTAATCCTAGTAAAGCACTTGCATCATTATCTACATATCCAAGTTCATCTACTCTTTTC
>CANQXO010000127.1 GCA_947627825.1 uncultured Clostridia bacterium | reverse complement strand
AGAGAAGAAGATTGTGGAACAAATGAAGGTCTAGAAGTATATGCAATAAAAGATGGAAATCAAGTAATTGAAAAACTTCAAGAAAGATTAATTGGTAGATATCCAATAGAAGATATTATTAATCCAGAAAATGGAGAAATACTATGCGATAAAGACACAATGATTAGCGAACCTGTCGCAAACAAAATAGTAGACTTAGGAATAGAAAAAATCAAGGTTCGTTCACCATTAAATTGTAAAACAAAACATGGTGTATGTACTAAATGTTATGGTATGAGTATGGCAACAAGAGAAAAAGTAAATATTGGTGAATCAATAGGAACTATTGCAGCACAATCAATTGGTGAGCCTGGTACACAGCTTACAATGAGAACTATTCACTCAGGTGGTGTTGCAGGTGTTGCTGATATTACACAAGGTCTTCCTAGAGTTGAGGAGCTATTTGAAGCTCGTAAACCAAAGGGATTAGCTATAATCACTGAAATAGCAGGTAAAGTAAAAATTTCAGAAGAAAAGAAGAAAAAACAAGTTACTATAACCTCAAAGGATAATAGCAAAACTTATTCAATTCCATTCGGCTCAAAATTATGTGTAAATGATGGAGATGAATTAGAAGTAGGAGACCCAATTACAGAAGGTTCAATAAATCCAAATGAAATCTTAGCAATAAAAGGACCAGATGGTGTTCATGAATATTTAGTTCAAGAAATTCAAAAAGTTTATAGAAACCAAGGTGTTGATATAAACGATAAACATATTGAAGTTATTGCTAGACAAATGCTTAAGAGAGTTAGAGTTGAAGATTCAGGTGATAGTGATTTATTACCAGGTTCTCTAGTAGATATTAATGAATTAGAAGAAATAAATAGCAAATTAAAAGAAGAAAAGAAAAAGCCAGCAAAAGGCAAGAGAATACTACTAGGAATAACAAAAGCATCTTTAGCAACAGAAAGTTTCTTATCAGCTGCATCATTCCAAGAGACAACAAAAGTATTAACAGAAGCAGCAATTAAAGGTAAAGTAGATAACTTAATTGGACTAAAAGAAAATGTTATAATTGGTAAATTAATTCCATCAGGAACTGGAATGCAAAGATATCAAAATACACATATTAGTACAGAATCAGTTGAAGAAGAAGCTGACGCACCAAAATTAAGTAAAACAGACGAAACAATTAATGCATAAAGATTAAAAAATAATGCATAATATAAAACAAAATAATTAACGCAAAAAAACAAATGCATAAAACAAAAAAATAGCTCGTTAAAACGAAATAAAGCAAATAAAAAGATAATGCATAAAAATAAAGAAGGGAGTATTGCAAAATATTCTCTTCTTTTTCATTGACATTAATCTCAAATAAATATATACTTAAAGTGCAATTTTGAAAAAATTGAAAAGGAGGCAATTAATGAAAGATTTAATTGAAATAAGATGGCATGGTAGAGGCGGACAGGGTGCAAAAACAGCATCACTCTTACTTGCTGATGCAGCTTTCAACACAGGAAAATATATACAAGGATTCCCAGAGTATGGACCAGAAAGAATGGGTGCACCTATTACAGCTTATAATAGAATAAGCACAAGTCCAATAAGAGTACATAGCAATATTTATGAACCAGATTATGTAGTAGTAGTAGATGATACTCTACTTACAGCAGTAGATGTTACAGCAGGTTTAAAAGAAGATGGAGCAATAGTAATCAACACAACCAAAACTATTGAAGAAATAGGTCCACTTTTAAATGGATACAAAGGAGCAGTTTATACAATAGATGCAAGAACAATTTCAGAAGAAGCACTAGGAAAATATTTCCCTAACACTCCAATGCTTGCAGCAATTGTAAAAGTTACTGAAATAATGCCAGAAGCAGATTTCTTAAAAGACATGGAAGGTTCATTCAAGCACAAATTTGCTAAAAAACCAGAAGTTATTGATGGAAACATGAAAGCTCTAAGTTTAGCATTAGAGCAAATCAAGAAAATTCAATAAAAAGGAGGATAATATGAATATAGATAAAGATACTACATGGCAAGATATGACACCAGGTGGAACAATATATGATGCAGGAAATGCAAGAGAGTTCAAAACTGGAGATTGGAGAAGTGCAAAGCCAAAATATATAAGTGAAAAATGCAAACAATGTGGACTATGTTTCCCAGTTTGCCCAGATGATGCAATACCAGTTGGAAAAGATTGTTTAAGAAAAGATTTTAATTATGATTATTGCAAAGGATGTGGAGTATGTGCAAAAGTATGCCCATTTGGAGCAATCATAATGGATGAGGAGGAAAAATAATATGAGTATTAGAGAAAGACTTAGTGGTAATGAAGCAACAGCTTATGCAATGAAACAAATTAATCCAGATGTAGTTGCAGCATTTCCAATTACACCATCTACAGAAATACCACAATATTATTCAAGCTATGTTGACAACGGTCAAGTTGATACAGAATTTGTTGCAGTTGAAAGTGAGCATAGTGCAATGAGTGCATGTATAGGAGCAGAAGCAGCAGGAGCAAGAGCAATGACAGCAACATCAGCAAATGGATTAGAATATATGTGGGAAATGATACAAATAGCCTCAAGTTCAAGACTTCCAATTGTAATGGCACTAGTAAATAGAGCAATTTCAGGACCACTTAATATTCACTGTGACCATTCAGATGCAATGGCAGTTAGAGACAGTGGCTGGGTTATGTTATTTTCAGAAACAAACCAAGAAGCTTACGACAATATGATAATGGCACATAGAATAGCA
>CANQXO010000126.1 GCA_947627825.1 uncultured Clostridia bacterium | reverse complement strand
ACTTCTATCTTAAGTAAATAGGTTTTGAAAACCTAAAACTTAAGATAGAGGTTCTTTTTTAGAGTTAAAAATATTAAAAGAGGTCCTTTTTTTAAACTAAATATATTAAAGAAGTTCTTTCTTAAAATCAAATATTAAATAAATAAAAAAAGCTTCTAAAACTGTATTTCCCTAGCAAAAGAAGAATAGTTAAAAAAATGCAACAAAAATGTAATATATATTTAATATTTCATATAAAAATACAAAGTAGAAGTATCCGTAATAGCGAAAGAATCAAACAGGAATAAATTGCAAAATATGTAAAATATTGATATTGACAGGGCTTCAAATAAATAGTTTAATTATTATAAGTATAGTTTTTATAATTATAAGTAAGAATATGTAAAAAATTAAGAGGAAATTTTCAAAATACAAGGCATTTTATATGTAAACAAAACTATACATATGGAAAAGCTACTATATTCTATATATTTTAATAAAACTTAAAAATTATTGATAAAAAACAATAAAAAGTATGAATAAAAAGGAGATAAAAAAATGAAACAGAAAATTAAATCAATAATTGTATTATTATTTTTATCAATTTTTATATTGGGAATTTCAAATAGTGTACAAGCAACACTTACAAGTCCTGGAAAAAATTTAAACATTAAGTTTTTAAGAGAATCTGGCTATGGCTATCAATTAGCAAATAGCCAAAAAAACGTATGGAAAATTTATGAAGAAGGTACTAGTATGGACCAAACTATATATTGTTTAAAAGGTGGTCCTGGTTTTGGGGATGCATTTGATTCAACAGAACCTTCTATAGGAAATGAAAAACAAGAAAAATTTAACTATAATCAATATTTTGATTTAAGAAATCCAGATGCTATTACACCAGCAGAATATAAAAATGCTTTACCAAAAGATGATGAAAAATATGCATCATTAATGTGGATTTTGGATAACATATATGTTCCAGCAGTAAAAAATGCACCAGATGAAGAAACAGAAAGAGCAGCAAAAAATAAAACTAGTTTATTAGAAGCTGCTAAAACGTATGCTGAAAATGAATCAATTATCGATGATCCAGAAGATTTAGAATACTTAACAGATGATGATATAGATGCAGTACAACAGGTAGCAATATGGTATTTTACAAATGAGGATGCAAATTATCACATATCTGGTGGAAATATTTCATTTTATTTAAATTCATTGTCAGGTAATATAAGTAGTGCTAAACAACCACTAAGTCAAAACACCTTCTTTAAAAATGGTTGGGAAAGGGAAACTGCATGCAAAGCGTTATTTAAGTATTTAATAAACACAGCTGAAAAAAATAAAAGCTATAATTATAAAAATTTTTCAGAAGAACAACCAGTACAATTAGAAGAAACAACAATTAAAGTAACAAAACAAAATGGAAGATTAATAATAGGACCATATAAGCTAAAAGAAACCAATAATGGTGCTACATATACCATAGAAGCCAAAGTAACAAATGGAAGCGGAAGCAATATTCAAGATGTTAAATATTTAGAAGACAATAAAAATACTGCTAATGCTAAAGAAATAAAAGATTTAGTAGGAAAAGATTTTTATATTTCAGTACCAGAAGGTACAGACATAAAAAATGTAAAACTAGAAATTTCAGTTAAATTATATGTAAGATCAATAACTTATTGGTCAGAAACAGCTCCTACACCTGAAAAAAATCAACCAGTAGTTATAGTAGAAAATAAAATACTACCATTCACCTTAGAAAAAACTTATGAGCACAAAATATTTGACTTATCTTTAAGAAAATTTATAACTACAATAGAATCAGAAAATGAAGAAAAAAAATATCAAAGAGTTCCAGATGTAAAAGTTGAAGAACTAGCAAGTGGAACTGATACTACCGCTACATATGAACATTCTAAAAAGCCAATAGGTGTTTCTAAAGGTGATATTGTAACGTATACAATTCGTGTATATAATGAAGGAGAAATAGATGGTTATGTAACAACTATAAAAGACCACATTCCAGCTCAATTGGAATATTTAGCAGAAGATCCATTAAATATTAAATATGGCTGGAAATTATCAGATGATGGAAAAACAGTATCAACAGATATTACATCACCAACAACAGAAAATTCTGCAAATAGAAATGAAATTTATGCAGAAAGAACACAAAATGGAACAACAGATGAAAATAAAGTATTGCTAAAAGCATTTTCAGGTGGAAGCCTTGATTACATAGATGTACAAATAAGATGCAAAATAAAAGAAAATGCAGTAAAAGACCAAAAAATCACAAACATTGCAGAAATTGCAGATTTTAAAGATTCAGATAAAAAAGACATATTAGATAGAGACTCTACAGATGATAGCTTAACACAAGAAAATTCAAAAGAAGAAGATAAAATTAAAGATGATAACTTGCCATCAGATGAGGAATTCCCAAACTACAAAGATGAAGACATAGAAAAAGGAGATAAATATATTCCAGGTCAACAAGATGACGACGATTTTGAAAAATTATATGTAGTAGAAGTTTTAGGAGATTATAACTTAGAACTAGAAAAAGTAGATGCACAAAACAATACTAAAAAATTACAAGGCGCACAATTTAAAGTAACAGTTAATGGTGGAGAACCACAAATTTTCACTACAGATGCTCAAGGAAAAATAAATATTAATAAAATAGGAATAGAAGAAGCGGGAGAGCAAACCATTACAATAGAAGAAATTAAAGCACCAGAAGGTTATAGTAATACAGTAGGAACTATTACCTTAAAGGTAACTGT
>CANQXO010000125.1 GCA_947627825.1 uncultured Clostridia bacterium | reverse complement strand
TACAGCTACAGAGGATGGTCAAGACAATCAGGAGATGGAACAAGAGTAGAATATCAAAATGAAGAATATGTAGTTAATTTATCATCAGGAGGAGAAGATGTAACTCTATATGCAGTATGGGTTGATGATATAAAGCCAGTAATAACAGGAGCAACAGTAGACTATGAATATGTAGATGTAACAGCAACAGATGAAGGAACAGGAATAAATGGATATGCAATAAAAACAAATGAAACACAGCCAAGCCCAACTTCAAGTGAATTTCATAATGTAGGAGTAACAAAAAATTGGTCACAAAGATTAGGAGGACTAGCTGATGGAACAACCTATTATATATGGGTACGAGATGTGGCAGGAAATGTAAGCTTAGTAAAACAAATAAAAACAAAACAAAGAGTAAAATCAATAGATATAAAGGATAGAACAGTTTTAGAATTAGGAACAGGAGAAACTCTAATACCAACAATAAAGCCAGATAATGCCGATGATAAAAGTGTAACATGGTCAAGTAGTGCACCTGGAGTAGCATCGGTAGATCAAAATGGAACAATAACAACAAACAGCATAGGAACAACATATGTAACAGTAACAACTAAAGATGGTAGTAACCTATCAGATACATGTGAAGTAATAGTAAAACACTTAGAATTAGAATCAGTAGTAGTAGGCGGAGCAACAACAAATTCATTAACAATAACAGTAAGAGCAAAAAATCCACCAATAAATGGAACACTAACATATACTATATATATGGGTTCAACTAATCTGGGAACAGTAAAAGGAAGTTCGAACCAAACAGTAACATATCCTGTAGGAGGCTTAAGAGAGGATGAAGCTTACTTCTTTACAGTAGAAGTAGAAGACGAGTATCATGCAACAGCTTCAAAAGGCCCAGTTCGGAGCTAGAACAAACTGTTCAGGAAGAACATTTTATTGCTCAAGAAGTTATTGCGCAGGTGGAAAATGGAATGATTGTAAGAAGTGCGGAGGCGATGGTCGATATGATTGTACGGGAGTAGGAGCATGGCAACAAGGACAAGGAGGAAAAGGCAAGTGCCCTAATGGAGATAATCCTTTAGGAGAAGTTAGTACTCGTGAATGGAACTGGCAATGTCCTGAGTGTGGAGCTACAAGTACTTATTTTCAATGGGAGTGTCATATGGGACAACCACCGGCAATGCAACATTGTGATAGGAAAAATTTAACATGTACAAATTGTCAAGGAACTGGTCATGATGGATATACACCATGTAATCATTTAAGGGGACCTGGTGACTCACATTATTATTGTGATCACTATTGGATCCAAAGTGATACTATAACCTCACATTACTGGTGTAAACATAACTATAATGGAGTAGAACATGCTACTTAATACAATATAACAAATAAACAGAAAGGAAACATATAATATGCCAAACAGTAAGAAAACAAATAAAAAAGAAAAAATACAATTATGGATAGCAATAATAATATCACTTATTATTGTTGCTATTACTGTGGCATATTATAATGTTATTTATAAAAAACCTAAGGAAACAATTAGCAGAATTATAGGAGAAGTTATAAATAAGGCGGAGAATAATTTTAAAGATGTTGATGAAACTCTAGGATATGATCTGTATATAACTCCTAAAATAACTTTGCAAGATGCTGAAAAAATTCCAAAATCCACAGTAGATGTAATCAACAATTCAAACTTATCAGTAAAAATACAGGAAGACAATCAAAACAAAACTGTTTTGGCAAATATTGATGGTAAGTACAAAGTGGATAAGCTTATAGAAGCCCAATTATATTCAAATCTTGAAAACAAAGAAACAACAATTTTCGTAAAAGACATTTTAGATAATAATATTATTTTAGATGCAGACAATGACTTTTATACATTTTTCTACGAATTATTGTTTCTTCAAAAGGCAGACAAGGCAACGGTAAATAAAAATTTAGATTTAATCTATGAGCAATTTAATGAAATAATAGATAAAGAAAATTGCAGCAAGGAAAAAGCTAAGATAAATTTAAATGACAAAGAAGTAAGGCTGAATAAATATTCTTTAAAAAAATCATCAAATGATTTTTATAATAGCATAATACAAATGCTTAGCAATTTAAATGAAAATGACGAATTCTTAAGTTGTTATGAAAATTCATCAAATATAAAAACATATATTAATGAAATGATTGCTGAAATTGACATAATGAAACAAGACAATATAGATATAGAAGTTAATTTTTATACTAAGGGATTTTTACAAAAGAATTTAGTCAAGTTTGAATTTTTAGTGTTAGAAAATGACCAACCTATAAGGACATATGAATTTACTAATGATAATAATTCAAAATTTTTTATAAGAAAAACCATAGATAATGAAGAAAAAATAAATGTAACAATAGAAATTAAAAGAAATAATGTTATTTCTGGAACTATTTTTATAGAGTTTGTTAAAGAAAATGTAGGAACTCTAAGCTTGAATATTGAGTATGAAAAAAAATACGGAATAGAAGTAGATAAACAAATTGAAAATACTATAAATACTTTAAACAATAACGAAATTTCAAGTTACTTTCAAATGCTCAGCAACATTCAAGGCACAAAATTATTTGATTTATTACAAGGATTAAACTTGTTGACACCAATACAAAGAATTATGGATATAAGTGATAGAATGGCAATATATAATTATTACTTGAATGCAAACTATTCTGCACCGAAAGCGACAATTCCTAATACAACAAGTAGTAATTGAAAAAATAACTAATTAAGAAAAACTAATTAGAAAATGAAAATATTGAAATTTTGAGAAAGGCGAAAAATGAAATTACAAAATTTTGCAGTTATATTTATAGTGATAATAATGCCGATATCGATGTTATTATCAATTTATACAGGTAATTTAATAGATGTAG
>CANQXO010000124.1 GCA_947627825.1 uncultured Clostridia bacterium | reverse complement strand
ATGTACTTTTATTATACATATCCTTCACTCAATTGTCAATGGAAATTTTTTCAATTTTCTTTACATTTTTGTTACAACGCTAATTTTTCCTGAAATTTTTTAATGTTGACTTTTTTACAGTTAAGCCATATAATTATTGTAATATATTACAACTTTAAATGCTGAATATCAGCCAAAAACTATTCTTATTTGTAACTATTAGAAGGAGGAAATATATGTATTTAATGTATCTAGATGAAAGTGGAAATACTGGAACTGACTATGATAACAAGCAGCAACCTATTTTTGTTTTAGGCGGATTTACAATAAAAATCAAATTATCAAGTCATTTTGAAAATAATGAAATTCATGCCAATGAAATTTTTAGCCCTTCTCATAATTCTTTTTTTCATATCAAACAATGGTTAAAAAATTTAGAACTTTTAAATAATCTTGTAGATTTGATTTTAGGATTAGATATAAATTTTAGATATATAGCAATAGATAAAAAAGATTTTAAAGCAGCTTTACAGCAACGAGTTAGCAACTATATAAAAATTGATCCTTACATTTATGCTTTTTGTACACTTTATCAATATATGTCTGAATACTTTAAAAAAAATAATGAAAAAGGAATAATTTTTTTAGACGAAATACTTAATATTCCCAAATATTTAAATGTTATATATCCCGAATTATCTCTAAATGATACTTCTATTATTGAGCAAGCATTATTCTTAAAATCTAAAGACACAAACTTCATACAAATTGCTGATATTTACAGTTTTTATGTTTGTCAGTATTTAAATATTAAAAAAGGATATAAAAAATACAGTGATTTAAAAACTAATCATTGTATTAATAATTATAACAAACTATTTACTAAGACTACTTTGATTGACCATGAGTTTTCAGCTACATTCATTTCTAACCCACTAAATAAAAATGGGCAAGGAGCATAACAATTTAATGTTGGGGCTCCAATTTTAATGGGGAACCCGCTGCTCCCTGCTTATGTTAAATATATTGTAACATAAAATATTTAACTTGTCAAATATCCGACATTATTATTATATTCATAATAACTTATTTTATCAACAAAATCAAGTATTTTTCAAAATTCTTTACATTTTTATTACAATTTTTCTATGCCCTAACATTATTTATACAAAATGCAGCATAAAGTGGTATCGACTTTATTCCATTAGCAACTCCAAAATTTCTTGTAGATAACCTTATAGCATATTTTGGATGATACTTTTCCATGTATATTTTCAAACTTTTAGACTGTA
The DNA here is from genome assembly GCA_947627825.1 of uncultured Clostridia bacterium. Next base: position 1,720 of record CANQXO010000124.1, on the reverse strand, counting down.
TATTATCTCCTGCTTTTACCTCAACAGGTATTATCCCGTCTTTGTTATATATTAAAAAGTCTACTTCTGCTTTATTGCCTGAATTCCAATAATATAAAGATAAATTATTTGTTCTAAAAGCCTGAGCTACATAATTTTCTGCAATAACACCTTTAAACATAAAATTTTCATTTAATAATATTTCTGAAAATTCTATTTCGAGTAAAGATGTCAATATCCCAATATCACTTAAATATAACTTAAAAGTATCTTCTTGTGCATAAACTTTTAATGGAACTTCTACTTTATTAACAAATTTACATTTATATATCATTTCACTTGCTTCTAGCCAATCTATAGCACTTTCAAAATTTCTCTTGTTTGCATTTTTTTCTATATCCACATATTTAAACTTTTTGTTTTCTTTTGCAAGTGAACTTGGAATAGCATTATACACTTTAGATATTTTTACAGATTCATTATTATTTAAAGTATATTTGTTCATATCAGCTAAATAAGACAAAATTATATTTTTTAGTATATTTTTATCCCATAATAATATATCTTCATTAACATTTTTATAAGCCAATATTGCAGCTGGCATCCCACCTATGCATAAATATGTTCTATACATTTCTATTAATTTTTCGTGTATGCTAATTTTCTCCATATTTTCATAGCATCGTTTGATTTCATCTACCCACATTTGTTTATCTAACGCTATCAAAAATTCTTCAAAATCCATAGGATGCATAAACTCGATTTGCACCTTCCCTACCGGAAATGATGCATTAAATCTCTTTATTTTTACTCCTAATAAACTGCCTGCACAAATAATTCTATAATGCTTATCGCTTTCACAGAAGGCTTTCATAGAGCTAATAGCTTTTTCCGACTCTTGAATTTCATCTAAAAATATTATTGTTTTTTCCGGAATAATTTTTCTATTTAGCTCTAATTCTAGCCTTTTCACTTTTGTTTCAAAATCTGAATCTTCCTCAAAAATTTTAACAACACTTGGTTTTTCCATTAAATTAATATATATATAATCTTCAAATTCATTTTTGCAAAACTCATCAATTATATAAGTCTTTCCTATCTGCCTTGCCCCTATAACCATTAATGGCATATTTATATTTTTGTCTTTCCACTCTAACAATATATTATAGAATTTTCTTTTCATATATCTCACCTACAATACATTCTATTATTGTTTCTTATAAAAGTCAATAGCATTTGCATTTTTTTGGCACGACTTTTTGAGTGGTTTTGCATTTTTTTGATAGGAGTTGTATAAAAAGTAGGGGCGCATAATATCAACTTGCTATTAATGAGGAGAAGATACCACTATTGAGCATAAGCCCACGAACCACCAGGAACGATCTTTCCAACTGGAACTGCGTTGGCGAAGCCGCAGATGAGTGTAAGCACCGCAAGTTTCACAAACACCGGCTCTCCCCAGATGGCAAGAGTAACCGCTAGCGTAGGTCTTCGTTGCCGGATTATAAAAGTCCTCGCCGCACCCGCCATTTATGACCGTTAACCGCACAATCGGGGCAGAGATCCGTAGTACGTTCATCTATATAAACCTCGCCGGGTGATCGAGCAGACCGCGGGTTGTACGTACTCCGCCCAGTAACCTTTTCGAGAGAAGCAGCAACCGCAGGCTACTTTTTCTGTAGCAACAACTCCGGTTTTTCTCAAGTTAGCATTCAGCAGGCATCCCCCGCACTTGTCCCCC
>CANQXO010000123.1 GCA_947627825.1 uncultured Clostridia bacterium | reverse complement strand
TTTATTAATTCAAATAAACCTTGTATTGTTCCATCTTCTCCATATGAACCATGAAGTACTGGAAATACACATTCCATGTTTTTTAAATATTCTAGCGGATTTTCTATTTTTTTGCTATTTGATATTTCATCTCCTATTTTTATATTTTCCAAGTCTTCTTTATTTACTTGATATTCATACCAATTTCCTTTTTTATCGATGTATATCGGATACACATCATATTTGTCCTTATTTAAATTTTTTAATATGGACATTCCTGATACTACTGAAACATCATGTTCTGTTGACATTCCTCCAAAAACAACTGCTACTTTTTTCATTTTACGCCATTTCCTTTCATTTTGCTAATACTTTTTAATTAATTTATTTAAATTAATTTTACTTATTATTTTATCTTTGCTGTTGTTATTTTTGTACTTCAGTTTTTATTATATATTTATAATTTCATTTACTATTTCATTAAAATGCATACTATTTGATGCTTTTACTAAAATACAGTCTCCTTGCTTTATTTCGCGTTTTAATTTTTGTATTGCTTCTTCATTTTTGTTACATTCTATTGTTTCTATAAAGTTTAATGGTACTTTACTACTTTCTGCTTGCACTTTTATATTGTTTTCTTGTACTATTTTTGCTATGTTTTTTGCTTCTTCTCCTACTGTAATTAACATATCTATTTTATTTTTTACAATTTCTTCTCCTACTTTTTCGTGTAATTGTTTTGAATATTCTCCTAGTTCTAACATATCACCTAATACTGCTATTTTTCTTTTTTCTTGCCTACTTGATAAATATTCAATAGCTGCTTTTACAGAATCATAATTTGCATTATATGTGTCATTTATTATTGTTACTGTTCCCTTGTTTATTATATTCATCCTGTTTTTAGTAAGTTCAAATGTTTTTATCCCTTGTGCTATTTTATTTATTTCTACTCCTAATATTCTTCCTATTGCTATTGCACATAAACTATTTAATATAAAATGATTTCCCGCAACAGGTACTTCTATTTCTTTTGATTTTTTATTTGTTTCGCCATTTATTTCCTTGCGAGTATTATTTATTTCTTCGTTGATATTATTTGACTTTTCTACTAATGTATATTTACTTCCATTTTCATTTGTTATAATATTTTGAGCCATATAATCACTTTCATTTTCTATTCCAAATGTTATTATATTATATAAATGTTTATTTTCTTTCTGCCATTCATGTAATATATCATTATCATTATTTACTACTATTATTTTTTCTTCTGGCATTCCCTCTAGTATTTCTAGTTTTGCTTTTAATATGTTTTCCCTAGAACCTAAATTTCCTATATGTGCTGTTCCTATATTGTTAATTGCTACTATTGTGGGTTTGGCTATATTTGTAAGTTCTCGCATTTCCCCTGCATGACTCATGCCCATTTCTAATACAAGTGCTTCTTCGTCTTTTAATTTTAAAATTGTAAGTGGAACGCCTAATTGTCCATTTTTGTTTCCTTCTGTTTTTAAAGTATTATATTTTTGTGCTACTACATTTGCAACTATATCTTTTGTACTTGTTTTTCCTACACTACCTGTTATTCCTATTACTGGTATATTGTATGCTTTTCTTTTAAATGATGCTATTTGTTTTATTGCTTTTACTGTATCTTCTACTTCTATTATTATTTTATCTTTATATTTACTTTTTTGCTCTTCACTTATTTGTACATTTTGTACAATACAACCTTTTGCTCCTTTTTCAAACGCCTCTTCAAAGAAAATGCCTCCATTTACATTTTCCCCTAACATTCCTACAAAAATTTCTCCCGATTTTATTAACCTTGTATCTATATTATAATTTTCACATGTTGATTCTAAATTTCCTGATATTAACTTTCCTTTTGTTACTTGTATAATATCTTTTACTTTTACTTCTTGCATAGATATACTGTATGATATATTTAATAATTTAAATACAACATACACTCCTTTCTTTATATATTTATTTTTATTTTTCTATTTTATGACTTGAGCATAATTATATTGCATTTTTCGTGTTTTTGCAACTATAATTTTTTCTTGATTTTTTTATGTAAATATTGTATAATGTTGTTATTCTTAAGCCATATGCTTATTTTTATATGTATCTTTTACATTTCTGTAAACTATTTTTAAGTAAATTTATGGGGTACATTTTATGGAGGGAAAATTTTGTAGTATTTAGTGTTACAAGCTATTTGTTACTTTAGAGAAGGTTTTAAAATTACAAAAAGGAGGTACTTATGGTAGAACTATTTAAGGCTAAACTTCAAAAAGCACGGATGGAATATTTAGATCTTTATCAGACTTATTGTTCTTCGTATGTTTTAGCTATTAAATTTTTGGTAAATGGCAATAACAACAGGTTAGTTCACATCATTATTGAAGCTTTTCCAAAACGGAAAAATGATATTTTAACCGATGAATCTTTTTTTAAAGAAATTTTGGGAAATCTACCATATGATTTAGAAGAGATTAAGGATATTATTAATTATTGCTTTGATACTTTTCAAGATAATAATAACTGTATTCTAACACCTATAATTCCTTATATTGTTTATTCTCGCTTTCTTAAAAATGGTGGCGTTACATCAGAAAACTTTATTAATTTAATTGAAAACTGCGTGATTAACGATGATTTTTCAATTATGAAGAATGGTTTTGGTTTGCGTGTTGTTTTTTTTGAAAGAAATAATACTAATGTTTTCCGCTCATATGAAAATCCAGCTGTTTAGCTGGATTTTCATTTTTTGAATTTTGAATTTAGAACTGTTCCTAAATTCCTGATTTTTTTAAACTGTCCCTAAATTCCGGAATTTTAGAACCGTCCCCTTTATTACTTTTGCTCATAGTACTTAAGTAGTTCTTCTTCGCCTTCTACTGCTTTTTCTTCTACAGTATATTCTATTTCTTCGCCTGTTTCTGTGTTATACTTTGGTAATTTTTCAAATATATGTGTCCACTTGTCATTTTCGCTTACTGTATATGAATCTACTACGTTTTCTCCGTTTTTTACTTGTAAT
>CANQXO010000122.1 GCA_947627825.1 uncultured Clostridia bacterium | reverse complement strand
ATGAATACTTTAAATTCCACAGGAAATACTTATGATTTGGATATAGAAGTACAAGTATTAGACGATAACCCAGCTAAAAAAGGAAGTCTTGTAGCTGGCGAAACAAAAATAGGAGAAAACATTTACTATTCAATATATACAACTCAAATAATAGACGAATTAAATAACAATCGGAGTTTATATTATGAAAGAGGGAGATATATTAACAGTAAAGGCTTCTAATACAAATAATACAATATCTCAAATGCTTAAAAACTTCTTTTATGGTTTAACAGGAAATGATGCATATAGTATTGTAGGTTCTCTTTCAGGTATTGTTACAACAGACGGAACAGGAAAATAAAAAAAGAGTGGTCTTTATCAAACTATATGATAAAGGCCTTTTTCATTATTTAACTAAGGAAAGAAAGGATGTAGTATGAAATTATCAAATCTAATTGTAATATTTTTAGCACTTGCACTTCCGATAGTTCTTGTTTTATCGGTTTTTGTAAGTCTACAAGTTGATGCTGCATCACTTAGAGGAGACTATGACAGTTTCCTAATTAATGCAACGCATGAAATGATGCTTGCTTTTGAAATGAATACAAATTCAAGTGATTATTCTGCAGTTGCAGATTCAAAAATTAGAGACATCGAGGCTGCAAGAAATGTCTTTTATTCAAGTTATGCAACCCAGTTAGGTGTTACAGGAAGTAGCAATAGTTTTATTGTCTCATATGTTCCAGCATTACTTTTTACATTATATGACGGATACTATATTTATACACCAACTAAAGTATGGAATTCGGCTGGAACCACTGAATTTACGCATGAACTTAAACCATATGTATATTATTCAAAAAAATATTTGAGTGATTCGGAAAAACAAATTTTAACTATAAATTATTCATTAGATAATTATGTTACAGTTTATATTTCAGATTTGAATAGAAAATATTATCAATCTAGAGCTGGATATCTTGCAACAGAAGACGAATTAGAAGAAATTGCAGGAGCACCTGATACTTATAGTGAAGTTAAAGATTATTATGAAGCTGCTAAAGACTTTACAGAGTGGTTTAATAAATTATTAGATGATTATCCAGGTATTATGTTAGAAAATCCAGACGGAACTAAGGTTTCGGCTTCGAGTGTTCTTAAAATTAAAAATGGAAATTCTGCAGAAACTCGGAGCAGTAGGAAAGTTTAATGACGAAAGAACATCGGTAATAAAAAATACAATTACGAATAATTTAATTCAGTCTATGTATATTTATACACAAAATAGTGATAAAGACTTTCAAATGCCAGAACTAACAGAGCCAGAATGGGAAACAATTTTAACAAATGTTTGTTGTATTTCATTTGTGCAAGGTTTGCCTGCTGGAACAACAACATATAACGGATATGCCATTGCAGTAAGTTCAGAAAATAAAGAAATTGTAACAACAGACGACTTAGTATTTCTTGACAAAAACTATGATGATATTGCAAAAGGTATAGCAACAGAGGATGATGAAAATGCAAGGATAGCAAGTTTAAATGGAGCAACATATCATAGAATTTGGTGTCCAAAGTTAAATGATAGTAACATTGTTGGACATGATAAACTTACATTTAATGTTACAAAAGGTGATTTAGGCTATAGGAAAATTTCTGCATGCTATTATTGCATAATAAAAGGTTCAGATGCTAAACTTAGTGCCGTAGATGATTTTTTAGCTGCAAGTTCTTTTGTTTCAGGATATAACGCAGGCAATAGAAAAAAGGCGTATGCGTATGCTCTTGCAACTCAAAAAATGAAATTATCAAAAGCATCACAATATATAGAATACAGTGGAAAATTAGGAAGTAGATAATTAAAAATTTGAATACAAAATAAAAAAACGTCCATAATATAAATATTATGGAGAGAAAATTAAAAAATATATATGCGGTTTCATTAACCTTAATACTAATTTTAGCCTTAATTTATGTGAGTTCTATAACGAACATCCCTGATACATTAGTTTTAATGGAGGGGGAAGAATTAAGGCTAAAAACTTTTTTTGGAATAAATATAGAAAGTGAAGTTTCAAATAAACCAGAAGTTATAGAAGTTTCGGCAAATGAAAATATGAAAAATACGAAAGTGAGTTATGAACTTTCTTTATTTGGAGTGAAACTAAAGGAAATAAACGCCTATGTAATAGAGCAAAGAGAAGTTGTACCTCTTCGGAAGTTTAATTGGCTTAAAGCTTTATACAAATGGCGTTTTAGTTGTTGGTATGTCTGAGATAGAAGGAGAAAATGAAGAAAAATATAAGCCATATGAAAATTCCGGAATAGAAATAGGGGATATTATAGAAAAAGTAAATGGAAATCTTATATCTTCAACTTCTGAGCTTACAACTTTGATAAATAAAGCTAATGATGAAAGCATTTTGATAACATATTTAAAAAATGGTGAAGAAAGAGAAACTAGAATAAATAGAGTTAAAACTATTGGCGGAATATATAAGATAGGGCTTTGGGTAAGAGATACAGCAGCTCGGTGTTGGAACTGCAACTTTTTATGATAAAGAAACTAAGAAATTTGCATGTTTAGGACATGGAATTGTTGATATAGATACAGATGAACTTATAGATATTGCATCAGGCGATGTTGTTAATGCAAATATTTTATCAATAGTTAAAGGAAAAGAAGGAAATCCAGGAAAGATACAAGGGACTATCGAGGGAGAGGAGACAATAGGCACAATTTATAAAAATACGGGTTATGGTATATATGGAAAACTTGATAACCCTTATGCTTTATCTTCTAATTTGAATAAGACATATCCTATTGCTTTAAGGAATGAAGTAAATTTAGGTAAGGCAACTTTAATTTCGACAGTTGAGAACCGGAGAGCCAAAGGAATATGAAATAGAGATTACTAAGATTTATGAAAATAATTCTTTAGATAACAAGAGTATGGTGGTTAAAATAACTGATGCAGAGCTTTTAGAAAAAACTGGTGGAATTTTGCAAGGCATGAGTCGGAAGTCCTATTATTCAAAATGGAAAGCTAGTGCGGGGCTCTTACGCATGTAATGATAAATGATGTGAAAATGGGGTATGCGGTGTTCGCAGAAACTATGCTTAAAGAAATGCAGGAAATTGAGTAAAAAAATACAAATAATAAGGCGTAACAAAATATATATT
>CANQXO010000121.1 GCA_947627825.1 uncultured Clostridia bacterium | reverse complement strand
CATATAAACCAGAACATTATTTATTAAATAAACAAGAGCCAATAGCAGTAGGACCAATGGATTTACAACCATATTTAACAGAACATAAAAGACAACAAACTGAAGCAATGAAAAATGCTAAGAAAGTTATTGAAGAAGTAGCACAAGATTTTGAAAAAATGACAGGAAGAAAATACGATTTCTTTGAAGGATATCAATTAGAAGATGCAGAATTTGTTGTAGTTTGTATGAACTCAACAGCAGGAACTGTAAAAAATGTAATTGACAATTTAAGAAGCAAAGGAATTAAAGCAGGACTATTAAAAATAAGAGTATATAGACCTTTCCCAGGAAACCTAATTGCAAAAGCATTAGAAGGAAAGAAAGCAGTAGCAATACTTGATAGAGTTCCATTAGTTAATGCAACAGGAGGACCATTATATGAAGATGTAACTAGTGCAATGTTTGTAGAAGGAATTCATGTACCAACAATTAATTATTCTTATGGAATTGGTGGTAGAGATGTTACTGAAGAACAAATAGAAACAGTATATGAAGACTTACAAAATTTAAATGATATGAGTAATCCATATAGATTTTTAGGATTAAAGGAAAGGAGATAAAATATGTATAATGTAAAAGAAGTAGTTGCTAATAAACCATCAAGATTTACAGCAGGACATAGAATGTGTGCAGGATGCGGAGCACCAGCAGTAGCAAGAATGATTTTACGAGCAGTAGATGAAAATGACCATGTTGTTGTATCAAACGCAACAGGTTGTATGGAAGTATCAACTTGTATTTATCCATACACAGCATGGACAGATTCATACATTCACACAGCATTTGAATCAGCATCAGCAGCAGAGTCTGGAGTAGAAGCAGCTTATAAATCATTAAAAAAGCAAGGTAAATTACCACAAGACCAAAATACTAAATTTATAGTATTTGGTGGAGATGGTGGAACCTATGATATAGGAATTCAAAGTCTTTCAGGAGCAATGGAAAGAGGACATGACATGACTTATGTATGCTATGATAATGGAGCATATATGAATACAGGTATTCAAAGGTCATCGGCAACACCAAGATTTGCTGATACAACAACATCACCTGCAGGAAGTGTAATTCCAGGAAAAATGCAACCTAGAAAAGATTTGACAGAAATAATGGCAGCACATCATTTACCTTATGTTGCTCAAACAGCTGCTATAACAAACTTCCAAGACTTATATACAAAAGCAGAAAAAGCAATAAATACAGAAGGAGCAAAATTTTTAAATGTATTAGCACCATGTCCAAGAGGTTGGGGATATGCAACAGAAGATTTAATGAAAATAAATAAGTTAGCAGTTGACACTTGTTGGTGGCCATTATATGAAGTAGAAAATGGAGTATATCATATAACATACAAACCAGCAAATAAGCTACCAATAGAAGAATTCTTAAAACTTCAAAAGAGATTTAAACATCTATTCAAACCAGGAAATGAATGGATGATTGAAGAACTACAAAAAGAAGTTGACCTAAGATGGAACGAGCTTTTAGCAAAAGAAGAAATGACAAATAAGCCAAAAGCTGAATAATATAAAATAATATAAAAGAGTTATTAAATTTAATATTTAGTAGCTCTTGTTTTAGTTTAATCAACTGTTTTAGAAAAGGTAATAATCCCAAAAAAGCGGACCCATATATGAAAATTTTATTATAAAAAATACAATAAATCCGTCAAAAAATGCACAACAAAGTTGTCAAAAATTGCACAATGAAAAAGAATGCACAATAAAAAATTTCCTTAAGTAAAATACTTAAAGAAAAATGAAAAAGACCGTTAATAGTTGATACAACTATCAATACGGTCTTTTTATTATCTGCAAATTTTTTAATTTTTTTGTAAATTCTGCTTGATTATTTTTTTACAATATTGCTTGATATTTCAATACTTTATTGTTATAATTTTATTGTAAATTTTTTCTTTAAGTATTTTAATTAAAGAAAAATAAAAAAATCGTAAATGTACTGAAACTAAAGGCTTAAAAGGCAATTTAATAAAACAAAAAATAAAATTATGTAGACTATAAAACGATAATAGGAAATATCCATATAAATTTTATAAAACTATTATCTATAAGTCAAAAAATCATGGAGGAAACAAATGAAAAGTTTAAGAGAAAAAGGAATAACGCTAGTGGCGTTAGTAGTAACGATAGTAATTATGCTGATATTAGCAGGGGTAACACTAAACTTGGCTTTGGGAGAAAATGGATTATTTAAGATGGCACAAAATTCTGTAGCTTTATATAAGGAGAAATCTATAGAAGAAGAAAGAGAATTGGACAATTTAATGATAAATTATTTATCAGAAAAGCGGACCAAACGGAAAAGTGCTAGTAAATGTAATAGAAAAAACAGAACATGATACAATAAAAGGAGAAGACCGTTTAGGAAATCCCGTAGTAATACCGGGAGGATTTAAGTTTGCTGGTAGTTCAGATGATACAGTAGAAGACGGAATAATAATAGAGGATAAAGAAGGAAATCAATTTGTATGGATACCAGTAAGTAATATAAATGGAGATAAAACAGGATTAATAAAAAAAGAAGATGAAACAACGGTAGAAATAACACTAGGTAGATACATGTTTAAAAATGAATCAGAAAATGTACCTGATGGAACTCCAGAATTAATACAAAAAGGTGCAGACTATGCAAGTGATGAAGAAGAGTTTATAATAACATGGAAGGATGTTGTTGTTGGTACGATAAGAGACTTTAAAGAAAATACAAAGATAGAAAAAACAGATGAAATAGCTGGAGCAAAAAATTTAGAAAGATTTGTAACAAGTGTAGCAAATAATCATGGATATTATATTGCAAGATACGAAGCTGGGAAAGGAGTTGATGGTAAACCAATATCAAAAATGGGAGAAGTAGTCTGGAGCTATGTAACCCAATTACAATCATCAGAAGCATCACAAAAAATGTATGAGAATAATAGATACATAGAGAGTGATTTAATAAACAGTTATGCATGGGATACTGCAATAATGTATATACAAGCAATGGGGAATAGTAATTATGCAAATGCTAATACCAACGGGCAAGGAAATACTAATCTAGAAAAAACAGGAGGAACTAAAGATATCAAATGTAACATATTTGATTTGGCTGCAAATGCCTGTGAGTGGACAACAGAATACTGTACTCGAATGGCTAGTGATGGTATAACAGG
>CANQXO010000120.1 GCA_947627825.1 uncultured Clostridia bacterium | reverse complement strand
GTAACCATAGCTGTTATTACTTGATTTTGTCTTTCTTTGCAAAGCTCTTTATTTACTGTTGGTGCATATACACTTGGAGCATTAGGTACTCCTGCAAGCATTGTACTTTCTGCTAAATTCATGTCCTTAGGTTCTTTCTTTAAGTATCCATTACTTGCTTCTTTTATACTGTAATATCCATTTCCATAATAAATGGTATTAACATATATTTCAAGTATATCATCTTTTTCATAATCTTTTTCTAATTCAATTGCTGTAAAAACTTCTGCTACTTTTCGTTTTACTACATTTTTTTCATTCATGTAATACATATTTTTTGCAACTTGCTGAGTTATCGTACTTCCGCCTTCTTTTAGTTCTCCATTTTTTATATTAGAAAATACAGCTCTTAATATGCCTATAAAATCTACCGGTCCGTGATTATAAAACCTTCTATCTTCAACAGCTACTACGGCATTTAAGAAGTTTTTTGGCAAATCTTCTTTTTTTATAAAAGTGTAGTCATTTCTTATTTCGGTTATTCGTGATTCTAGTGGCACTGTACTAATAGTTTGTTTATAAAAATTGTATCCGTAAATAGTTACTCCTACTACTATTGCTATCATTATTAATAAAAATAATAATACAATTCTTCTAAATAATTTCATATTATTAGTTTAAAATCTCCCTTCTCCTGATTTTAGTTATACTCAATATTCTTCAATTTTTACATATAATTTTTCGATTTCACCATACTTCTTTTCAACAGATATTTTACTAACTTGATTATCATCTTTGATTACAAATTTATTCATCGCATCTAGAACTGATTTAGCTATATTATCAATATCTGGCTTTTTTGTTGGGGCAATATTGCCTTCTAGCATTTCCTTTGTTTTTTTCTTATTTGTATTTTTAGGGATTTTCATATAAGCAACTATTGTAACACTCACTCTTTCCATAAGTGTTTCATGATTTTTATATTTGATTTTAAAATATTGCTGTATAAGCTTTTCGTATTCTTTTGTTTTTGGCGGAGTATATATCATGTTAGTATAAGTGTTTACTCTTGGTCTTTCTTTTCCTACTATATCTCCTATTACTTCAAATTCATAAGTCATAAATTTTATTTCCTTTTTAAATTACTCTATTCATTGCATTTTTTGGTCCAAATATGCAAGGTGATTCACATTTCCAGCCTGGGAAGGTACAACGAGTACCCTTTGAATAAGGGAGTAAATAATCATATAATTCTTTTTGATTTTTTACCGCTTCTAGGTATTTTTCCATTGTAGCTTTTGTTTGCTCCATTATTTCAAGTTGTGCTGCTCCGCACAACCTTTCTGTGCATTTTAATACAAAATTTTCTATTGTTCCTCTTTCATTTACTTGTACTAACATTCCTTGTGGGAAATATTTTTCTAGTGATGATATATCTTTAAGCCATTGTTCTTCTAAGTCTGTTTTCCTTATTATTGGTGGTATGTAATATTGTGGCTTGTCTAATAATTTCATTTCATAGCTTAAAGTTCTGTGTCTTTGGGCTTGTGCAAGTTCTGCAAAACTTGCTAAATATGTAGTGCAATAGTTTTCTCCAAATTCTTCTTTTCTATCTCTTGTACCAAATATTGAAAATTTCCTTCCCTTTACTCTTGAATCTAAACCTTCTACTTTTAAATCAGGCATATTTTTTAAGAACTCTTTAAATACCTCTTTTAACTTTATAGAAATTTCTGTTTGTGGCTCATTTTTTATGTAGTCTTCTGCCCAATTTAATATGTAATTTAGCTGTCCAAAATTTACTGTGTATTCCATTATTGTAGCTGGTGTAAATACGCTTATTAAATATCTAGCATTTTCTTGTGCTAATTTTTTTACTCTTTTTTCTTCAAATTCAGGATACTTTTTTGTAATTTGCTCACTATATATTTTTATCCATTTTTCATATAATTCTTTTTCTGCTTCTGAAGTTTCCATTTTTGTATATCTAGCTGACTTTTCTGATGTATTATACATTTTTTCATTGTTTAGTATCATGGCCAATATTTTTGGAATTCCCTCTAAACTTAAATTATATGTTGGATGTCCAAATACGCTGTGGTGCCCAGATTTGATATTTCCATTTGCTCTTTTTATTGTTTTTTCTTCTGGCTCATTAAAAAAAGTTTCTAGCGTATCTGGTAAATAACATATACCTGCTGACTTTCCCGAAAAATTTACTGCATCTTCTTTTGGTAACACAAACCCAACTTTTGTAGAACCTATTACTTCTATTTTCATATTTTTGTACTCTCCTTTATTATATTTTTTTATTATGACTTATTAATGACACAACTATAATCTATAAAAAATTGTTCATTTTCCAATTATTGAACTTATGCAATTTAATTATATAACACATCTATGTCTACATCCGCATTTATTCCATCTATTTTACCTGTATTGCAAAATTGCCATAAATAATACTTTTTATCATAATCAGTTTGCTTTGTATAATGAGCTAGCCAAATATTTGCAAATCTGTCCTCATACCATACTTTTTGCAAATAATTTTTACTTCCATATAATGAGCCTTGAAATCCTTTACTTTCTATAGTCTTAACGAATGTAGTTGCCACTTTATTTATGTCAAAGAAACTTAGGTTACATTTTACAAAAGAATTCCAGCTTTCCCAATCAAATGCAATTGGTAAATCTATATTATAATTTTTCAAATTTTCTACAACCCAGTTTGCTTGATTTTCAGCTTCTTCTTTTGTTTTTGCATAAGAATAAAAATATATTCCAACCTTTAATCCTGCTTCTTTTGCTCCTTCAATATTTTGGACAAATTTTGGGTCTAGTGCATTGTCTGCATCATAGTCTTTTTGATATCCAATTCTAATTATTGCAAATTCAGCTCCTGCAGATTTTACCTTTTGCCAATCTATATCGCCTTGCCATTGAGATACATCTATTCCTATTTGGGTATTATCATTTTTGTATCTTGTAATCGCTTCGCTAAATTTTATTTTATCTTGTGAACTAGTATTGCTTGTCCCTCCACTTTTTGGCTTTACAACCTTTAGCACAAAATCTTGAGTTTCTTCATTTCCACTTTTATCTTTTATATTAAATTTTAAATTATAATCTCCTACTTTATTTATATCGTACTCTCCTACAATATTTCTTTCTGGTGTGGAATCACAATTGTCTCCACTAAAAATAAGATTTGTAACATTTCCATCAAATCCTTGTGTAACTGTTACTGTTCCTCCCATATAAATCATTGGCTTTACTGTGTCTACTACTTCTATTTCAAACGATTTTTTCTTATTCTTATTT
>CANQXO010000119.1 GCA_947627825.1 uncultured Clostridia bacterium | reverse complement strand
CTATGCCCATATAGGCAATTTTAGAACATATATATTTATGGATAACCTAAGAAGAATGTTTAAATATAATGGCTATGAACTAAAGCATGTAATGAATATAACTGATGTAGGACATTTAACATCAGACGCAGACACTGGCGAAGACAAAATGGAAAAAGCAGCAAAAAAAGAAGGAAAAAATCCTATAGAAATAGCAAATTTTTATACCAAAGCTTTTTTGGAAGATTTGAGTGCATTAAACATAGATAAGCCAGAGATAATAACAAAAGCAACTGATAATATAAAAGAAATGCTAGAAATGGTACAAGAAATTATAGCCAACGGATATGGATATGAAACAAGTAAAGGAATTTACTTTGATATTTCTAAATTAGATAAATATCCAGTTCTTTCAAATAATGATGTATCAGGAGAAGAACATGGGGCAAGAATAGAGGTAGACCCAGAAAAAAGAAATCCTTATGACTTTGCAATCTGGATAAAAGCACCAGAAAATCACATAATGAAGTGGGATAGCCCTTGGGGTAAGTCTTATCCGGGATGGCATATTGAGTGCTCAGCTATGGGAAGAAAATTTTTAGGAGAACACTTTGACATACATACTGGAGGAATAGACCATGTACCAGTTCACCATGAAAATGAAATAGCACAATGTAAAGGTGCCTTTGGACGAAATCCAGCAAACTTCTGGATGCATTGTGAGTTTTTACTAGTAGATGGTGGCAAAATGTCAAAATCTCTAGGAAACATATACAGAATAAAAGATTTGCAAGATAGAGGTTTAGAAGCTCTAGCCTACAAATTGTTCTGTTACAGTGGACATTATACAAATAAGTTAAACTTTACATTTGAAGGAATAAAATCAGCACAAATCTCTTTAAATAGATTAAGAGAAGGATATTTAAAAAACTTAGAAGCAAAATGCAATGAAGAAACAAATGTAAGTATTGAAAAAGATAAAATCGCAGAAAACAACAAAGTCAATAGCGATATAGCAGACGAAAAAATAGCAGAATATGAAAGAAGGTTTCATGAGGCAATTAATGATGACTTAAATATGCCACTTGCAATGGGAATTGTATGGGAAGTAATTAGAAATGAACCAAAGTCAGTAAAAATAGCAAAATTATTAGAAAAATTTGATGAGGTTTTAGGATTAGATTTAAAAAATTCAAAACAATATTTAAATAAAAAAATTGAAATACCAGAAGAAATATCTAAATTAATAGAACAAAGAAATTTAGCAAAAGCAAATAAAAACTGGGAAGTAGCAGATAAAATTAGAGATGAAATAAAAGAAAAAGGATATATAATAAAAGATACAAAAAATGGAATAGAAGTAGATAAAATATTATAAAGTGAAAGGATAGTAAAACTATGGAAAAGAAAATACCATTTTTTAAAAAAGTAATAATAAGTATAAAAGACTTTGATAAATATAATCTATTAATTGGAGAAAAATTAAAAAGGAGTATACTATATTTTTTCGAGTTACTACTTATATTTTCTTTAGTAGTAACAATTGCAGCAACATATAAAACTTACAGTTTTATCAATCAAGCAATCCAAAATATAAATGCTAATATTCCTAGTTTTACTATTAATTCTGAAGGGCTCACTCTAGATGGAGAGGAAAAAGCCACAGCAGAAAATAAAGATTTGTTCCCATATAAAATACTATTAGATGATAATACAGATGAGATAAATGACTATAAGCAAGACTTACAAGATTTTGACGGAATATCATTGGTAGCTTTAAAAAGCAAATTCTATATAGTGTATAAAACAGAAGAAGAAAATGCGGAAGAAAATTCAACTGAAAATGAAAATTCAAATACAGCAGAAAGTGATAATGGAGAACAAATTTGGGATGATAATAATAAAATTTTTACATTTTCTTATGAAGAAATTAGAAATAATTTAGGTATTGATGAAATTACCAAGGAAAATATGATCAATTTAATAGAAGAACATAAAGCAACATCATTATCAGCCTTTTTCCTAATTGGATTTATCTCAGTTTACCTAGTATACATTTTAAGTACATTAATTGATGCACTAGCTCTTTCGATATTGGTAGTAATAATTAGTAGGATGGCAAAAGTAACTATAAAATATTCTCAATGTTTTACAGTTGCAGTATCAGCTTTAACATTACCAATTATTTTAAATTCTGTTTATTCATATTTTAATATAATAAATGGATTTACTATACCACAATTTCAAACAATGTATACAATAATCTCATATATCTATATTATTGCAGCAATATTAATTATGAGATCAGATTTTATAAAAAAGAAACAACTAATAAAAGCAACAATAGATATACAAAAACTAGAAAAAGAGCAAGAAAACAAAGAAAATCCTGATGAAAAAGATGAAAGCAAAGATGAAAAAGAAAAAAAGAAAGAAAAACCACTTAGTGATGTAAAAAAGAGAGTAAAAAATAAGTTAAAAGAGGACAAGGATAAGCCAGAGCCACAAGCAAATATAGAAGGAGGAAAAAGGTAAAAATGCAAGATAATGAAAAGGAAAATGACGAATTAAAAAACAATGAACAAAACGCAAATAATAAAATTCCTAATAAAAAAGCAAATAATAAAGAAACAAAGAAAAAATTAATATGGTTAGCAGTTTTGTTAGTAATTATTGTATCTGCATTAGTAGGAATTTTTGTATTCAAAAACAAGGAAGAAGAAGATAAAAAGGTTGCATACACTGAACTGATAAAAGATATGGATGCAGGTAAAATAGGCAAAATAGAAATGACTGTAGGTGGAAGTTCTGCTAAAGTAATTTATAAAGATGAAAATGGTAATTTACTTGATGAAAAAGACGAAAATAATAAAGAAAAATTAGACGAGCTAACTAAGATTGCTAGTATTCCTAATACACAAGCTTTTATAGAATTGTTACAACAGAAGTCATTGGATGGAAACGATATTGAGTATATACAAAAAGAACAAAATATGCTATTAAAAATAGGTTCAGGATTAATTGCCTTTTTACCAACATTAATTATGCTTGCATTAATAGTAGTACTATTTCAAATGCAAGGATTAGGAGATAAAGGTAAAGTTTACGACCCAAGCGTATCGGCTGATAGAATATCTTTTGATGATGTAGCAGGTTTAAAAGAAGAAAAAGCAGAGATGATAGAAATTGTTGATTTCTTAAAAGAACCTAAAAAATATTCAAAAATGGGTGCAAGAGTTCCTAAAGGAGTTTTACTATGTGGAAAACCTGGAACAGGAAAAACATTAATAGCAAAAGCAATTGCAGGAGAAGCAAAAGTCCCATTT
>CANQXO010000118.1 GCA_947627825.1 uncultured Clostridia bacterium | reverse complement strand
CAATTGGTGTGCAAAGAATGGTAAAAAAGAATGCAATAGTAAAAAAATTACCAGCAGTAGAAACATTGGGCTGTACAACAGTAATATGTAGCGACAAAACAGGAACTTTAACACAAAATAGAATGACTGTAAAAAAGATATTTTGGAATAACCATACAGAAAACATTGAAGACATAAAAGAAATAGATGATGAACTAAGAGGATTAGTTCATACAAGCATGATGTGTAATGACACAAAAATAGGAACAGACAAAAAACTTATGGGAGACCCAACAGAAACAGCATTAGTAGATATGGGATTTACATTAGAATTTGATCCAAGCAAATTTGATCAAAATCCAAGAGTAGGTGAAATACCATTTGATTCAGAAAGAAAACTAATGACAACCATAAATAAAGTAGGAGACAAATACATTGCATACACCAAAGGAGGAATAGACGAACTATTATCAAGATGTGATAAAATAGAACTAAATGGAGAAACTTATAAACTAACAAAAGAACACCAAGAAACAATAAAAGCAGAAAATGAAAATATGGCAAAACAAGCCTTAAGAGTGTTAGGAATGGCATATAAAGAATTAGACAAAATGCCAACAAAACAAGAATTAGAAAAAATAGAAAAAGACTTAGTATTCTTAGGAATGTGTGGAATGATAGACCCACCAAGAGAAGAAGTAAAAACAGCAGTAGAAAAATGCAAAACAGCAGGAATAAAAACTGTAATGATAACAGGAGACCATAAAATCACAGCAACAGCCATAGCAAAAGAACTAGGAATTATAGAAAATGAAAATGAAGCAATAACAGGTGCAGAACTAGAAAAAATGTCTGACGAAGACCTAAGGAAAAATGTAAAAAAATATTCTGTATATGCAAGAGTATCACCAGAGCACAAAGTAAGAATAGTAAAAGCATGGCAAAGTTACGGCGAAGTAGTAGCAATGACAGGAGACGGAGTAAATGATGCACCAGCATTAAAAACGGCTAATATCGGTTGTGCAATGGGTATAGTTGGAACTGATGTATCAAAAGAAGCGGCAGACATAATTTTAACAGATGACAATTTTGCAACAATTGTAGACAGCGTAGAAGAAGGAAGAAGAATTTACGACAATATACTAAAAGCAATTCAATTCCTACTATCAAGCAACATAGGAGAAATAGTAGTGCTATTTCTATCAATATTGATAACACCAATTCTAAGTAGAACATTTGGAGTAGGAATAGACAAAATAGTTATTTTCTTAGTGCCACAATTATTATGGATAAACTTAGTTACAGACTCTTTGCCAGCACTTGCGTTGTCAGTAGACCCAGCAAGTAAAAATGTAATGAAAAGAAAACCAAACAAAAATAAAGGAATCTTCACAAAAGGAATGACATGGAGAATAGTATATCAAGGAATCATGATAGGCTTAATAACACTTGCAGCATTTATACTAGGATTAGCATCAAACAATGAAACAATTTCAAATGAAGGATTAAAATATCCAAATTTAACGCCAGAAGAAATAAAAATTGAAATAGGCCAAACAATGGCATTTATAGTAATAGCATTTGCTGAACTTGTGCATGTATTTAACATAAGAAACAATAGAGAATCACTTTTCAGTTCAGGATTTTTTGGAAACAAAATGTTGTTTTTAGCAATAGCCGTTTCAAGCGTGTTAATGTTTGCAGTATTATTTATACCAGCACTACAAAATCTATTTGGAATAATAGCATTACCAACCGATAAAATAATAGAATGTATTGCATTAATTTTAACCCCAATACTAGTAGTGGAAATAATGAAATTGTTAAAAATAAATGCATCAAAAGACGAACCATAAAGAAAAAATAAATAAATAAATATATAAATATAAAAAGTGGCTTTGAACTTTATCAAAGTCACTTTTTTAGGCTTTTTATATTTTTTAAATTATATAGTAAAAAAATATAAAAACATAAAATTATAATGTCATAAAACTATCAATTCTAAGGTTTATAATTTTGACATAAACTATTTAGTAGACAAATTTCACACTTTGGCTTTTGAGAAGAACAAGTTTTTCTACCATGCCAGATAAAAATATGATTAACATCTTTCCAATACTCTTTGGGAATTAGCCTACATAAATCTTGCTCGACCTTTGCTGGGTCAGACTCTTTAGAAAAACCAATACGATTAGCAAGTCTTCTAGCATGAGTATCAACAGCAATTCCTTGAGGATTATTAAAAGCTTCAAGCATTATAACATTAGCACTTTTTCTACCAACACCAGGAATTGTGATAAGTTCCTCCATTGTTTGAGGAACCTCTCCATCAAAATCATTAACAATTTTTTCACCAGCAAGTTTTAAATTTCTAGCTTTATTTTTATAAAAACCGCAAGAATGAATAAGGGTTTCTAACTTTTTTAAATCACAATTTGCAAAATCTTCAGGTGTATCATAAACTTGAAAAAGTTTTGGAGTAACTATGTTTACTCTATCATCAGTACACTGCGCAGAAAGGCAAACAGCAACAAGCATTTCAAAAGGCGTAGTAAAATCTAAACTACACTTAGCATCAGGGTACATTTCTTTTAATTTTTTAACAATGGTAACAGCCTCTTTTTGATTCATAATACTAGCTCCTTTCAATTATTAAAAATAAGTTTATAAATTGAAATTATTATATTACAAAAACGAAATAAAAACAAATAAAAATGTTCTTTAATCAAGTTACTTAAAGAACATTTATTAGTTAATATTATAGCAATTAATTATTGAAATATCAAGGAAAACAGTAAAAATAAATTTAATATTTTTAAATTAAAAATATGCAAAAATCAAAAATGTAAAATGCGTATAAATGCACTTATATATATAGTTACAAGCATTTTTGATTTTTCTTTAAGTAACTTGCTTAAAGAAAAATGCAAAGGAGCTTAAAAGTATGAAAAACAAAGGAATAACACTAGTTGCCCTGGTAGTAACAATAATAATTATGTTAATTTTAGCAGGAGTGACGCTAAGACTAACATTAGGCAATAATGGATTATTTAAGATGGCAAAAAATTCAGTAAAGGCGTATGAAGAATCAGCAGGAAAAGAAGAAGAAGGATTAGATAAAATAATGGATGAATTAAACCATCTAAATCCAGAAGATGCAGGAAGAGAGGTAGAAGTACCAAAGGCAGAAAAAGATAATTGGGACTTATCAAAAGTAACACCAACAGCAGATGGAAAAGGAAATACAATACCAGTGCCAAAAGGATTTTATTATGCAGGAGGGAACATAGATACAGGCTTTGTAATCTCAAGTGCAAGTGGAGACGACTTAAATAATAGTAAAGGAGGCAATCAATTTGTGTGGATACCATGTAC
>CANQXO010000117.1 GCA_947627825.1 uncultured Clostridia bacterium | reverse complement strand
ATTGGAACTTTTATATCAACGCCATAATGTTTTCCAATAGCTTCAAAATACATTTTTGCCATTGTTTCGCCTTTTTTCATTGTGCTTGAACCAAAAGCTTTTACACCATTATAAAGAGTTAAATTTTTATCTGGAATAATTAAATCTTCATCCATTTTCATCAAATAACCAATTCCTGTACACATAGGACAGGCTCCCAATGGATTATTAAATGAAAACATCCTAGGAGAAAGTTCTTCAAAGCTAATACCACAATCAGGACATGCATAGTTTCCACTATACATCTTTTCGTTTCCACCGGAAGCATCAACTCTAACTAGGTTATCAGCATATTTCATTGCAATTTCAATTGATTCTGTAAGTCTTGGTCTTATATCAGTCTTTACCACTAATCTATCTATTACTATATCAATTGCATGTTTCTTTTTTCTGTCTATTTCAATATCATCTGTTAATTCTACAACTTGACCATCAATTCTAGCACGAACAAAACCTTCTTTTTGAAAGTCTTCGATTAATTTTTTATATTCACCTTTTTTGCCTCTAACAACAGGTGCTAAAACTTGTATTCTAGTGCCTTCCTCTAATTTTAATACATCATCAACAATCTGGTCTACAGATTGTCTTTCAATTTTCTTACCACACTTAGGACAATAAGGCACACCAATTCTAGCATAAAGTAAACGAATATAGTCGTATATTTCAGTAACTGTTCCAACTGTAGAACGAGGGTTTTTAGAAGTTGTTTTTTGGTCTATTGAAATTGCTGGAGATAATCCTTCTATTTGCTCTACATTAGGCTTATCCATTATTCCTAGAAACTGCCTTGCATACGATGATAAACTCTCAACATATCGCCTTTGTCCTTCTGCATATAAGGTATCAAAAGCCAAAGATGATTTGCCTGAGCCTGAAAGTCCTGTAATAACAACCAACTTATCCTTTGGAATTGTAATATCTATATTTTTTAAATTATGTTCTTTTGCTCCTTTTATTATTATATTTTCCATATCTGTTACCCCAAACATTATAAATTCTATGTAAAAAAACTTTATAATATATATTTTAATTTTTAGTGCAAATTAATTATAAAACATTTGTTTTGGATTGTCAATATATTTCCTTAAAATATTTGCATTTGTAATTTCATTATGTTATAATTTAATTAGTTTTATTTTTCATAGGAAAATTTATATATATCTTTGAAAAGCAACACTTTCAAAGATTGAGAAAGGAATAATTAAAAAGTAAATATGGAAGAAAGTAATTGGAAAGAAAACTTTGAAAAATTAAGCACCAAAGAACAACTTGCTACTTTGCAAGGTTGCTTCAATATTATATCTGAAAGAATTCAAAATCAGCTTGCTATAGGTGCAAGAGAAGGTAACTTAGATGTAGTTGACATTGCTTATAATAAGCTAGATGGAAACAAAATCGTTTTTGATGTTACCCTTGTTGATAAATCAACTGGTGAATATTTACATGAATTTTACAATGACGACCTTGATAAAGTTGATATAGATTTCGACAAAATTAATAAAGAGAAAGAAAATCTTAACTCACTAAAAGCTCTTGGTGGATATGATACAACAGAAATGGAACAACAATTAGCAGAAAAAGAAAAACAAGCTCACGATATGTCTAGTTTAAAAGACAATCCAGATAAAATTTCCTTATCTAAACTAAAAGAAATAGACAAAGAAGTTGAAAATACTGCAAATTCATTTGGTATTCCTAAAGATTCTGTATTATCTTATGTAAGCTTAGATGCAAATTATAATTTAAAAGTAAAGGAAAGTGCTATTAAAGGTTCCAGCTTTCAAGATATCAGTGCAACTGAAAAAGTTAGTGTAAACTACAATATGAGGGATGTTTTAGGTGGCAATTTTGTAAGATATAAAATCATAAAAACTACAAATGGTAATTACAAATTATTTGGAATTGATGCAGATGGCAATGCTACTGAATTTACTCAAGACCAAGTTGAACTAATATCTGATACTCAAGCAATAACTCTTACCCAAGAAAATGGAGACACTATGCAATCAAATATGATTGTTGGTTTTAGAGTTAAAGATAAAGTAAGTAGTGTTAATAATGACCAGATTGTTGGTTTATGCACAGACGAAACTAGCAGACTTACTTGTTTTTATGGTAGAGGTGCAAGTACAAATAATATTGTTGCAGAAAATATACCAGCTAATACTTATACAAATGGACCTAGGTCAAAAAATATTTTATTTGATACTCAAAGAACTGATATTAATGAATTTTCAAAAGTAACAGAAACTATTAACAATGAAGCTGAAAAACATAATATTGATCCTGAAACTCTTAGAGAGGAAGTTCTTAAACAATTTCCGAATTATGATAATGTAACTTATGAAAAAATATGTGATATCGCGTCTGACATTGAAAGAGCAGAACCTGGATATCAACCTGAAAGAACTTTAAATCCAAATCCACATTCTTAATAATTTGAATAAACAAATAGTAAAAAAGCATTTAGAACAAAACTAAATGCTTTTTTATGGTTTTAAAGTATTGCATCTATTATTTCACTTCAATCAATGTTTGAAGCATTACTAAAATTATGACTTGAACTATCATTTAAGATTCTCTAACTCTTTTATCTTATCTCTTACTTCTGCTGCTTTCTCAAATTCAAGATTTTGTGCAAAGTTAATCATTTCATCAGTCAATCTATTTATTGCATCTTCCAAAGATTCATCTTTATTTATTATAGAAGTATCTGAATCCTCAACTTGATAAGTTGCCTTTATAGTTTCTCTTATTTCCTTTTGGATTGTTTTTGGAGTAATATGATTTTTAATATTATATTCTTCTTGAATTTTCCTTCTTCTATTTGTTTCAGAAATAGCTTTATCCATTGATTCGGTTAGTTCATCAGCATACATAATAACTTTGCCCTCAGTATTTCTTGCTGCTCTACCTATAGTTTGCACTAAAGACCTCTCTGAACGCAAAAATCCTTCTTTGTCTGCATCTAAAATTGCAACTAGCGACACCTCTGGAATGTCCAAACCTTCTCTTAAAAGATTTATTCCTACTAACACATCAAATTTTCCCATACGAAGATCTCTTATTATTTCCATTCGCTCTAAAGCCTTAATATCAGAATGCATATACCTAACTTTAATATCTAAACCTGCTAAATATTTTGTTAAATCTTCTGCCATTTTCTTGGTAAGTGTAGTAACTAATATTCTTTCATTTTTCTTAGTTCTTTCAGTAATTTCTGCAATCAAATCATCAACTTGATTTTCAACTGGCTTAACTTCTATTTTAGGATCTAAAAGTCCTGTTGGTCTTATTATTTGTTCCACTACCCTATCTTTTGAATGTTCTTTTTCATACTCAGCTGGAGTTGCACTAACAAAA
>CANQXO010000116.1 GCA_947627825.1 uncultured Clostridia bacterium | reverse complement strand
CGCTGGAGATTTTGATTGCTTAAAAGCAGCTGTTCAAAATGGTGCAGATAGTGTTTACTTTGGAGGAGAATTATTTAATGCTAGGGCAAGTGCTTCAAATTTTGATAAGGATGGTTTAAAAAAAGCTATACAATATGCTAAATTAAGAAATGTAAAAGTTAATTTTACATTAAATACACTTATTAAAGATGAAGAAATGCTTGAAGCTGTTAATTTGGCTAAATATGTTTATTCACTTGGTGCTGATGCTATTCTTGTTCAAGATTTTGGTTTAGCTAAATATTTAATTGACAATTTTCCAGAAATAGATATACATGCAAGTACGCAGATGACTGCTCACAATCTTCAAGGTGTTCTTCAGCTTGAAAAACTAGGAGTTAAGAGGGTTGTACTTTCTAGAGAGCTTTCTATACATGAAATTGAATATATATGTAGACATTCCAATGTTGAGGTAGAAACTTTTATTCATGGTGCACTTTGTATTTCGTATTCTGGGCAATGCTTATTTTCTAGCCTTGTTGGAGGCCGTTCTGGTAATCGTGGTAAATGTGCTCAAGCATGTAGACTTCCCTATGAATTAATAGAGGAAGGTAGTGAAAGAATTATTAATAAGGGGTATCTTCTTAGTCCAAGAGATTTATGTGGTTTAAAATATATTCCTAATTTAATAAAAGCTGGCGTAAAATGTTTTAAAATTGAAGGAAGAATGAAACCTCCTGAATATGTTGCTACTGTTACAAGAATTTACAGAAAATATATTGATTTAGCCGAAAGTGATAAAGATTATATAATAAATAACAATGATGTTAAAGAACTGATGCAAGTTTTCAATCGTGGCGGTTTTTCTGATGGAAACTATGATAATGAGCCT
This sequence comes from uncultured Clostridia bacterium, assembly GCA_947627825.1. The sequence continues at coordinate 2,541 of CANQXO010000116.1, read as the reverse complement.
AATAATAATTATATATTCACGGAAAAATCAAATAATATGGGTATACCTTTAGGACAGGTTTCAAAATACAATTCTGCAAAGGGCTTGGTTACTTTTAAAACAAATGAAAAGTTATCAATTAATGATACTGTTTGTGTACAAAATGAAGAACATAAATATACAGTATCTGAACTGATGATTGAAAAAGATAATATAAAAGAAGCCAATATTGGCGATACTATTACCATTGGTAGAATTAAAGGAAAAATTCATCTTGGCGATAAATTATATAAAATGAGTGATATCGTTCAGAAAAAGGAAATATTAGAATACATAAATAAAAAATAAAAAAATACCTTTATCTTGTGTACTTACTGTAAAAAAAGGAATTCCTTTATCATTAGAAGTAGATTCATTAGACTCAGTAGATGGCACATATTTTTCAATGTCCTCTTGTAAAACAACAGATATAGTTCCTATTGATGCAATTAGCAATCCAATTAGCAAAGGAAGGATTTTTGAACAAGTCAACAAGACAACTGATACACCTTTCGAATTTAAAAAGATTACTATTATTTTAGATGATAATACTTACATACCTAAGATTTCTGCCATAAATAGTTTAAGACGAGAGTGTTTAGATGATTTAATTAATCAAGCGATTTCTCGTTTTGAAAGAAATAATGAGATTGTTTCTTTTGACGATTATAAAAAGCCTTTAAATCCTAATTTAAAGAAAAAGAAAGTATTTTATTCATTACTTTTAAATAAAATACATCCTGAATTTGACTATAACAATCTGATAAATGTTGATAGGTTATATATACCAATTAGATATTTTTTAAGCAAGAGATTTATTCCAATTTTAGATATCTTAAAGACAAAAGGAGCTTTATATATTAGCCTTCCTACAATTTTAAAAGATAATTACCGCAATATTACTTTTAATAGACTTGAAGAAATTATTGAAACTTATAATATAAAAGGTATTGTAATATCTAATATTGCAAATGCTGATACCCTTATTGAAACAGAAAAAAATTTAGAAATCGTTGGAAACTTTACTTTAAATGTATTTAATAGTTCTTCTATTGTCGAACTACAAAAATTAGGTGTTAATGCTATTACGCTTTCACCAGAACTAGATAAAGAAACTTTAAAAAACTTAGCATCAATATCTCCTATACCAACCGAACTTATGGTATATGGTAGAATTCCTTTAATGAACATGGGATATTGCCTTCTAGGTCATGCTAACAGATGTTATCCGACTTGTGAGTCTCCTTGCAAGCAAAATAAATATTATTTAAAAGATAGGTTGGGATATAAATTTAAGTTACATCAAGATAATGTTCAAACTATAACGACTTTATATAATAGTAAAATTTTATCAATTCCTTTTGATGATATTAATATTGATATTGCTAGGATTAGCGTTTTTGAAGAAAATATTGAAGAAATAAATAATATTGTAAATACAGTTAAAACTGGTAATATTTTTTCTGGTGAAGATTATACTTACGGTAATTTTAATAGGTTTGTATAAAAACAAAAAAGATGAAATTGTTATTGCATTCACACAATTTCATCTTTTTTACATTATTATTGATGTACTTTTTCCTTCTTGCTTTCTTTTTTTGCTGTCTTTGTTTCTTCTGGATATACACTTATTTTCTTTTTATCTCTACCAAGTCTTTCAACTTTCATTATTCCTGTAACTTTTGCAAACAAAGTATCATCGCTTCCAATTCCTACATTAGTTCCTGGATGCATTTTTGTTCCTCTTTGTCTGTAAAGGATATTTCCAGCTTGAACTAATTGTCCATCTGCTCTTTTTATACCAAGTCTCTTTGACTCACTATCTCTTCCATTATCGGTACTACCTTGACCTTTATGATGTGCCATTTAAATCTCACCTACCTTTTAATTTATTATTAAAATTTATAATTAAATTTTATTTTGTTTTAATAATTAAATATTATTAAGCTTGAATACTTTTAGTAATTATTATTTTATTCAGCTTTTATTGATTTGATTTCAACCTTTGTATATGGTTGTCTATGTCCTTGTGTTCTTCTGTGGTTTTTCTTTGCTTTGTATCTGTAAACTATAATTTTTTTACCTTTTCCATGTGAAACTACAGTTCCTTCAACTTTGCAACCTTTTACATAAGGAGCTCCTACTTTAACATCTTTTCCGTCAGACATAAGAACTACATTATCAAATGTAACTTTCTTTCCTTCTTCTACATCTAACTTTTCGAAAAATACTACATCTCCTTCTTGAACTTTGTATTGTTTTCCACAACTTTCAATTATTGCGTACACTATTGGTGCACCTCCTTTTGCTTTAAGACTCGCTAAGCATAAATACAAGGTATCTAGAAAAACTAGAATTTAGTTACCCGACCTAGGCGGTTTACAGTTATTTATTATACTATAAAATCACTATAAATGTCAACTGTTTTTTAGATTTTACTAAAATTTTCTTTAAGTTTAAAAGTAAATTCCAGTTTAATTACAATAATGGAAGTTAAGTTTAAACCGAAATTCCATTTTTATG
>CANQXO010000115.1 GCA_947627825.1 uncultured Clostridia bacterium | reverse complement strand
GCTTGATTAATTCTTTGCTCAAATTCTTCAAACTTAAGAGGTCTGTTATCAAAAGCTGATGGAAGTCTAAATCCATACTCAACTAATGTTTCCTTTCTTGCTCTATCTCCATTATACATTGCTCTTACCTGAGGAATTGTTGCATGAGATTCATCTACCAATAATAGAAAATCTTTTGGGAAATAATCAAAAAGTGTAAATGGACTACTTCCCGGTTCTCGACCGCTTATATGTCTTGAATAATTTTCAATACCTTGGCAAAATCCAGTTTCTTTCATCATTTCCAAGTCAAAATTAGTTCTTTCTTCTATTCTTTGTGCTTCTAATAACTTTCCATTATCTTTAAAATACTTTATTCTTTCTTCTAATTCTTGCTGTATTGTTGTAATAGCCCTTTCCATCTTATCTTCTGTTGTAACATAGTGAGAATTAGGGAAAATCATAACATGATTTCTTGTTCCTTCTGTTTTACCAGTAAGTGGATTGATGGCTTCCAATTTTTCGATTTCATCTCCCCAAAAGCTTACTCTAATTGCAGTTTCACTTTCATCTGATGGATAAATTTCAACCACATCCCCTTTTGCTCTAAATGTACCTCTTTTAAAATCTAGTTCATTTCTATTATACTGCAGGCTAATCAATTTTCTTAATAACTCATTTCTTTCCTTTTGCATACCCGGTCTTAAAGAAATTATCATATTTTCATAATCAATAGGGTCACCTAAACCATAAATACATGAAACAGATGCAACTATTATAACATCCCTTGTTTCAAATAATGATGCTGTAGCTGAATGCCTTAATTTATCAATTTCGTCATTAATTGAAGCATCCTTTTCAATGTATGTATCTGATGATGGTACATAGGCCTCTGGTTGGTAATAATCGTAATAACTGACAAAGTACTCAACATTGTTCTCAGGGAAGAACTCCTTGAACTCACTATATAATTGTCCGAGCTAGTGTTTTATTGTGTGCTAAAACGAGTGTTGGCTTTTGTACTTCATTGATAATATTTGCCATTGTAAATGTTTTCCCGAGAACCTGTAACACCTAGAAGTGTCTGGAATTTCTTGCCCTCTTTTATACCATTACTTAAGTATTCTATTGCTTGTGGTTGGTCGCCAGTTGGCTTATATTCTGAATGTAATTTAAACATTTTGCCTCCCCTCATTCTTATTTATTTTCATTTAATTCTAAATTTTTTCTTCTCTATTTTGATTAGCTCTAATTTTACAATATTTTTTCGTAGAAGTCTATTGTTTTTACAGATTTTCTTTCAATTATGTAGTTATTAATTATATTAAAAAATATAATTTTGTTTCTTATTTTTATACCAAAATGAGAGCTGCATTTGCAACTCTCATTTTGTTCTCTCGATGTGCTTCACTTGCTTAGGGCTTTGCTCTGGACAATATACCAAAGGCCGCTGTCGTAATATGTTGTGATTCCTTTTAGAGTACTGTACCAAAGCCGGATCTGCTTATACGCTTCTGTCTTAGTTCCATAGCCCTGAGTTTCAACTAATGATCATTATAATGCATTCTAGCTTAGTAATTTTGCAAATTCTTTCATCGCATCTGATATTTTTAATTGTTGTGGACATACTGCTTCACAGCTTTTGCAACCTATACAAGCACTTGGCTTTTTATCATCTGGTAACGCACTTATAGCCATTGGTGCAATAAATCCTCCTCCTGTAAAGCTATGTTCGTTATATAAAGATAATAATTCTGGTATGTTTAAACCTTTTGGACAATGTGTTGTGCAATATCTACAAGCTGTACATGGAAGTATATTTCCTTTTAACATTTCATCTGCTATTCCTAATATTACTTTTGTTTCTTCTTCACTTAAAGGTTTATCTTCTTCAAAAGTTTTTATATTAGCCTGCATTTGCTCCATACTACTCATACCCGAAAGAATCATTGTAACTTCTGGTATAGATTGTAAAAATCTAAATGCCCAAGCAGGTGTTTCTTCTTCTGGTCTATATTCTTTCAATTTTGCCTCTTGTGTCTCTGGCAATTTTGCAAGCTTTCCACCTCTTAAAGGTTCCATTACCCAAATTGGTATATTCCACTCTTTTAATAATTCCACTTTTTCTTTTGCATGTTGGAATTTATAATCTAAATAGTTTAATTGTATTTGGCAAAATTCCATATGCTTGCCATAAGCTTCTAGAAATCTTTTCATGACGCTATAACTTCCATGAGCAGAAAATCCCAAATGCTTAATTCTTCCGTTTTCTTTTTGTTTTAATAAGTAATCTAATATTCCATATTTTTCATCTAAATAAGGGGCAATATTTTTTTCATATACATTATGGAATAAATAAAAATCAAAATATTCCATTCCTGTTTTTTGTAGCTGTTCTTCAAATATTTGTTCAACCTTATCCATATTTGACACATCATATCCAGGAAACTTTGTTGCTAAATAATAGCTATCTCTTGGATATTTTCTTAATATCTTGCCTATTACTTTTTCTGATTCTCCATTATGGTATCCATAAGCTGTATCAAAATAGTTAACCCCATTTTTAATAGCATAGTCAACCATTTTTGCTGTTTCTTCTTCGTCAATTGGTGTCTCTCCATTTTGTCCCTTAGTTGGTAAACGCATAGCTCCAAACCCCAAACTTGATAATTTTAAATTTTGAAAGTTTTTGTAAATCATATTTCCTCCTCCTTTTTATTTTTTGTATTGTAATTTTTTCTACATTTCCTAGATAATACTATGTCTATGTTAATTCCAAGTTCATTATACTACATAACTCACAAAAAAACTATCTTTTCAATAATTTATTTAGTACGAGTTCAGCTTTTTTCACAAAATAATTGTTTTTTTCTATTGGTAAATTAAGATTCTCTAAAATTCCAATTATTTTATCTATTGTATCCCATTCTGTATTTTCTTCAGTCTCTATTTCTATTAAAATATCTCCATTTTCAACTAGCTTTATTGCCAATTCAAACTTATCCTTACAATAAACTATATCATCTTCTTTTATATTCATTATTTCTGAATATCCAATAGCTTTAAACAATTTTTTTGCATCTTCTGTATTTTTTACATCACAATTTACTGAATCTTGAGCTAATATATTTCCTTTTTCATCTATATTTTTTCTTTTAAAAGTTATCTTCTGTGTTATCTTATCTTCTTCTTCAATATATCTTATAATAATGGCTTTTGACAAAATTTCTCTTGTAGATAATTTATTAACGAAAATATTATTTGGAATAAAGTATGCATCATCCAAAGAGAATTTTCTGATTTCTTGAAATCCTTTATTTTTTAATAATTCAATTAAATTTTCTTTTGTGTCTACTACTCTAACCGTTATTTCATTACTTTTTTTATCCATATTGTTTTAAATCCTTTCCAAGATTTTACGCTAATTTTATTTACTTAATATGCAATTCTATTATAACATAATTTTACTCATAAAAACTTGCTAACAAAAGTCAATAGTTTTTTATGAAAAATTTCATTTCTTTCATTAGTAATTTTAGACATCACTAA
>CANQXO010000114.1 GCA_947627825.1 uncultured Clostridia bacterium | reverse complement strand
ATAGGAGGTGTAATCCATATGAAATTAGATGAATTAAAGCCAGCACAAAAAGGTACTGAGAGAAAGAGAGTTGGTCGTGGAGTTGGTTCAGGTCTTGGTAAAACATCAGGTAGAGGACATAAAGGACAAAAAGCAAGAACTGGCGGCGGAGTAAGACGCGGATTTGAAGGTGGTCAAACACCATTATATAGAAGATTACCAAAAAGAGGATTTAACAATAAATTTGCAAGAAATTATACAGAAGTAACATTAACAATGCTTAATAAAGCTACAACAGAAGTTGTAGATGCACAAAGTTTAATAAAAGACAGAATAATAAGCAAAGAAAAAGACGGAATAGTAATTATTGCAACAGGAAAATTAGAAAAAAAATTAACTGTCAAAGCTAAAAGATTTACTGCTAAAGCTAAAGAACAAATAGAAAGCTTAGGCGGAAAAGCAGAGGTGATTTAAGTTGTTTAAAACTATAAAAAACGCTTTTAGAACACCAGAGATTAGAAAGAAAATACTTTATACACTATTACTTTTAGTAATGTTTAGATTAGGATGCTATATAACAATACCAATGGTAGATATAGTTACATTGCAATCTACAATGAACGCTAGTACAAATAGCGTAACTGGAATGATTAATATGATATCAGGAGGAGCTTTCTCTAGATTATCAATATTTGCAATGTCAATCACTCCATACATTACAGCTTCAATTGTTATTCAACTTTTAGGAATGGTTATACCAGCCCTAGAAAGATTAACAAAGGAAGGTGGAGAAGAAGGAAGAAAGAAAATTGATAGATATACTAAACTTGTATCATTAGCATTAGCTTTAATTGAAGGTTTAGGAATATATTTCTCATACAGAAATTCAGGAATATTTGTTCAAGAGGGAGCACTTACAGGTTTTGTAGTTGTATTATCTTTAATTGCAGGAACATCTTTACTTATTTGGTTGGGAGATAAAATATCAAGCAAAGGAATTGGAAATGGAATTTCAATGATTATTTTTGCAGGTATCGTATCAAGTCTTCCACAAGCAATAACAAATGTATGTAGCTTAATAATTAAAGATGGAGTATTTAGTACAGTAGGTTTAATAACAGCAATATTAATTGCTTTAGGAACTTTACTTTTAGTTACAGGAGTTGTATTTGTACAACAAGCTGAAAGAAGAATACCAGTACAATATTCAAAAAGAGTTGTTGGAAGAAGAATGGTAGGAGCTCAAAACACACATATACCAATTAAGCCAGCAATGGCAAGTGTTTTACCTATAATATTTGCATCAGCATTTATGACATTCCCAGCAATGATAATCCAATTATTTGTTCATGATATTGAAACAAAAACTGGATTTGTAAAAGTATTATACAATTTATCAATTGCTACATCATCTTCAGCAGTTGGATGGCAATATACAATAATTAATGCAATTATATATTTACTATTGATAGTTGGCTTTACATATTTTTATACTTATGCAACATTTAATCCAGCTGAAGTAGCAAATAATATAAAACAAAATGGAGGATTTATTCCAGGAATTAGAGCAGGTAAACCTACAGCTGATTACTTATCATCAGTCCTTTCAAAAATATTATTATTTGGTGGACTATTCTTATCAGCAATAGCAATATTACCAATGCTTGCAAGATTTACAGGTTTAAATACTGCATTTGGTGGAACATCAATTTTAATCGTAGTTGGTGTTGCAATAGAATTAGGAGATCAATTACAATCACAACTTGTAATGAGACATTATAAAGGATTCCTAGACAAATAGTAAGATATATAAAGCCTAATGGCAGTGATTATGAATTTATAACTAATTCATAATCACGAAGCATGGGCTTTAGTGTATTTTTATAAAATAAACAAAGGGGTAGAGAGTATGTATATAATAATGTTAGGAGCACCAGGTAGTGGTAAAGGAACAATTGGAAATTTAATTTGCAAAAAATATAATTTAGTACATTATTCTACAGGCGATATTTTTAGAGACGAGATAAAAATGGGTACTGAATTAGGTATTAAAGCAAATGAATATATTTCTCAAGGAAAATTAGTTCCAGATGAAATAACAATTGCAATGGTAGAAAATACTTTAAATAAACAAGGAGATATACTTTTAGACGGATTCCCTAGAACAATAAATCAAGCAGAAAACTTAAAACGCATGTTAAATGAAGTGGGAAAAAGTGTAACAGCAGTAATTAACTTATCTGTACCAGATGAAGATATAATAAAAAGATTAGCAAGTAGAGTTGTTTGTTCAAATAAAAAGTGTGGAGCAACATACAATACTATATTTATGCCACCTAAACAAGAAGGAATATGCGATATATGTGGCTCAGAGTTATTCGTAAGAGAAGACGATAAGCCTGAAACTACTAAAAAAAGGCTAGAAATATACTATGCTAATACAGAACCATTGATTTCTTATTATAGAAATGAAGGATTGTTAGAACAAATTGATATAGATATTTATTCACCTACAACAAAAGAAGATACAAGTAATAGAGCTTTTGAAATAATAGAAAAAAGGAAAGATAAATAAAAAATGGTTACTATTAAATCTAAATCTGAAATAGAGAAAATGCGTGAAGCTGGTAGAGTAGCAAATTTAGCTCAAAAAGCAATAGAGCAAGCAATAAGACCAGGAATCTCAACAATGGAATTAGATAAAATTGCAGAAAAAATAATAAGAGAAAATGGAGGAATTCCAGCAGAAAAAGGATATCCAAGTGGAATACGAGGAGTACCAGATTTTCCGGGTTCAATTTGTGCATCAATAAACGATAATATTATACATGGAATACCATCAGAAAAAAGTATTTTACAAGAGGGAGATATAATAAGTATTGATTTAGTTGCATATAAAGATGGGTTTAATGGTGATTGTGCAAGAACCTATGCAGTGGGCAAAATTTCAAAGGAAGCACAAAGACTAATAGATGTTACTAAACAAGCATTTTTCGAAGGAATTAAATATGCAAAATTAGGTTACAGACTTGGAGATATAAGTCATGCAATAGGAGAATTCGTTAAGTCAAATGGATTTTCTGTTATAAAGGAATTTGAAGGACATGGAATAGGAAGACAAATGCATGAAGACCCAGGAATACCTAATTACGGAAAAGAGAATAGAGGAATAAGGCTAGAACCAGGCATGACTTTAGCTATTGAACCAATGGTAACAGCAGGCAGACCAGATATTTTTCAAGATGAAAGTGGATGGGGAATTTGGACAGAAGATGGAAGCCTATCTGCACATTATGAAAATACAATTTTAATTACAGAAAAAGAGCCTGAAATATTGACATTAGTATAAAAATATTATATAATAATTATTGTGTTAAATTTTAAATTTATGTAAATTTATAGGAAAAGGGAGTTAAAAATATATGTCTAAAGAAGATATAATTGAAGTTGAGGGTACAGTTTCAGAAGCTTTACCTAATACATTATTCAAAGTAAAATTGGAAAATGGACATGAAATTTTAGCACATATCTCTGGAAAATTAAGAATGAATTATATAAAAATTTTACCAGGAGATAA
>CANQXO010000113.1 GCA_947627825.1 uncultured Clostridia bacterium | reverse complement strand
CCATATTATTAATCCTATACAAATTAATAATATAGTGGATTAACTTATACAGGGGTCGTATAAGATTGCTTTGGTGAGCCAGGAGGGTCTCGAACCCCCGACCCCGGGCTTAGAAGGCCCGTGCTCTATCCAGCTGAGCTACTGACCCAAAATCATACAACAAATATAATAGCACAAAATTTAATTAATGTCAATCATTTTTTGAATTTTTTAGCATTATGTTGATTGATTTTTGCTAATTTACTTCAAAATATATTTTACATTTTTTTATATTCTTTGTCAATTATCTTTAATTTTTGTCACTTTAATGTTCTTGAATGTTCTATTTCCGTAGATAATTTTGTAAATTTTATGTGAAAATATTGAATTTATTTTAAATAAATGATAATATTAATATGATTTTATATAAGAATAGGAGGAAGCGTTTTGATTAGAGTTAAAAATGTTACCAAAAAGTATGGCAATCATGTTGCCGTAAATGACATAAACTTTGAAATACAAGACGGTGAAATTGTTGGCTTTTTAGGTCCTAACGGTGCTCGGAAAAACAACTACAATGAATATGCTTACAGGCTATATTGAGCAAGATAAAGGAACAATTGAAATAAATGGATATGATATGGTAAAAAAGCCAAAAAAAGCTAAAAGAGAAATTGGATATATGCAGAATTAACGCCGAAAGAATTTGTAAATTATATGGCAGAACTAAAAGGTGTCTCAAGAAAAACTAGAAAAGATGATGTACAAAAGGTATTAAAAGAAGTTAATATTGAAGATGTACAAAATAAACTCATTAGGAATTTATCAAGAGGTTATAAGCAACGTGTAAGTCTTGCAGGAGCCCTCATCGGGAATTCTAAAGTTTTAATACTTGATGAACCTACTATTGGTCTTGACCCAAAACAAATTGTAAAAATTAGAAATTTAATAAAATCTTTAGGAAAAGACCACACAATAATTTTAAGTTCCCACATACTTTCAGAAGTAAGTCAAATATGTGAAAAAGTTATAATAATTAACAAGGGAAATATAGTCGCTATAGATACTCCTGAAAACTTAGAAAATACTGTAAAAGAGGGAAATATTCTATTAGTCACTGTAGAAGATAATGAAAATAAAGCAGAAGAAACGTTAAAAAATATTAGTAGTGTTCAAGATTTCAAACTTGTTAAAACACTACCAGACGGAACAAAACAGTATAGTATAGTTTCTAAAAACCATACTGATATAAGAAAAGAAATTTTTGAAATTTTTGCAAAAAATGGAATAACTATATTTGAACTTAAGAAATCAGAAACAACACTTGAAGAGGCCTTTATTGATTTAATTGAGAATCAATCTCCAAAAGCTGAAGAAACTAATAAGAATGAAAAGAGTAATGAAAAAAAGAAATTGAAAAAGGAAAAGAAAAATAAAGATAAAAAAGGAGGTAAGGAATAATGCTAGCTATAATTAAAAAGGAAATAAAAAGTTATTTTTTATCTCCAGTTGGATATGTTTTTATAGGTTTATTCATGTTAATATCTTCTATACTTTTCTATGTTTATATATGGTTACAAGGTACACTTGAATATTCATATTTATTTTATTACACATCTGAACTTTTAACTTTCACAACTGCACTTCTTACCATGGGAATGTTTGCTGGAGAAAGAAAAAACGGCACAGATGTATTATTACTTACCACTTCAAAAAGTATAACTGGAACAGTCTTAGGAAAGTTCTTAGCTGCATTTGCAGTAATTGTTGTAACCGAAATACTTTCTCTTGTATATTATGTAATACTTTGTATTTTTGCCGGAGGTATTACAGAAGTAGCACAAACTGCAACAGTTCTATTGGGATTTCTTTTACTTTCACTAGCTTATATCTCTTTTGGTGGTTTCATTTCAAGTTTAACAGAAAGTCCAATAATTGCTGGAATTATAACAATAGTATTATTACTTGCATCATGGTTTATTCCAAATATTGCCCCAGTGCTCATTTTCTTATCACCAATTGATATGTTCCAAAGTTTTCCGGATGGTGTAATTTCAATAGTTGATACCGTCTGTTTGCTTTCACATATATTACTATTTACTTTACTTACAATAACTGTCTTACAAAGAAAAAAGATTAGGAAATAGAGAGGTGAAATTTAATGGAAAAACTTAGTAAAATTGTTAATACCTTAAAATCAAAATGGCTTAGGGATACTGGGAAAACAATATTTTTAATTATAATTTTAGTAGCACTTTTTGTTGCCGCAAATATAACTATTGATAAAATACATCCAAATGACATAGACCTTACGCAAGAAAAATTATACAGTTTAACTGACTCTACTAAAACAGCTATTGCAGCAATACCTGAAGAAGATAAATTTAATATTTATATTTTTGATTATGCAGAAGGAAGCGAATTTTATGATTTTGTAATTCAATATTCAAAATTAAATAAAAATATAAATGTAGAAGCTATAAACATTTCCGAAAGACCTGATCTTGTACAAAAATATAATGTAGAAGAAGGTTATGGTACTATAATAATTGAATCTGGTGATAAATACAAGATTTTTACTTCTAGTGATTTTGCAAGTTATGATTATTCTTCTAGCAGTTCTACAGATTTAACAGAACAAAAAATAACAAATGGAATTATTGCAATTTCTTCTATAGGTAAAACTACAACTTTATATGCTACTTCCGGACATGAAGAATTTAGTATGTCAGCTGCAATGATATATTTAAGTTCTGCTTTAGATTTAGAGAATTACGAAGTAAAAGATTTAGACTTATTATCTACTCAAGCCGTACCAGATGACTGTGAAGGTTTGCTAATAATGTCACCTACAACAGACTTCTCAGAAAGTGAAACAAATGCAATAAAAGAATATATTAATAAACGGTGGAAACATTCTTTGGTTAAATGATGCATATTCTGCTCAAGAAGAAACACCAAATTTAAATTCTCTATTAGATTTATATGGTGTAACTTTAAGGCAAGATGGTTATGTCTTAGAGCAAGATGCCTCAAAATATATAATAAATAGACCTGATGCAATCATTCCTACAATAGCTTTAAATGATATAACAAAAAATACTGCTAAAGTATGTTTATTTGATTCCGGTAAATTAACATTTGTAGATGATGATGCTTTAACAAATTTGAAAGTTACAAAAACTGAATTACTCACATCAAGCGATACATCTATTTTCAGAACTAATTTTGAGCTTGAATTTACTCCTCAAGTTTCAGAAGAAGACGGAGAAACAGTTCGGTTCAAATGTTTTAGCTGCTCTTCTTGAAAAAACCGTATCTGCAGACGATGCAGAAGAAAAAGTAACCTCAAAGCTTATACTTACTGCCAATAATTTATTCGTAACAGATATGCCTATAGAAACAAATACTGTCGCTTTTGACTTTTATGATAATAAAGACTTCATTTTAGATTCTATACAAGCTATTGCAGAGCTCGAAGAGCCATTAACAATAAGAAAAACCGTAGATGCAACCTATTATACTGCAACAGAGGCACAAAATAGAGTTGTAAGAGCCATAGTATTTACTTTACCCGTAATAATAATTGCTTTCGGAATTGCGATTTGGCAATTTA
>CANQXO010000112.1 GCA_947627825.1 uncultured Clostridia bacterium | reverse complement strand
AGCGCCACCGCCTGAAAAGCCCCCACCGGAGAATTCTCCTCCTGAACTACTACTTGATGGTGATGAAGTCATTGTTGTTTGGGCTGATTTCATAGTATTGCCTAAAAAGATATTAAAGTCGTGTAAAATAAATGGTCCTGTATAATCATACCAATCTGGCGCTTGCATTGCAATTGATTCAAACTGGCTCATCCATTTTTCTGAAACTCCTAATGCATAAGTATAAGGTAGTATGTTATAAAAATATTCTGGGTCTTTTTCCACTAAACTTTCTAATTTTTCTTTTTCAGCTGTTTCTAAAAATCTTTTAAAGCCTTTTAGTTTTCCTAACATTTCATTTCCATAAGCATTTCTCTTAGGCATTATTCCTAAAAATACTAGTAGTATAATATCTGTAACTATTCCTACAACTACAGTTAATAAAGCCATTGGTTCTTCTAGTAATATAGGCATTATAAATACAAAGAATGGTATTCCTCCAAACATTAGAGCCCAAAATACTAAAAATATTTTTGCTCCTATATTAGTTGAACCTTTCATTCCAAATGTTACAACAAATATTGCAAAAACAACAAATAACGAAGGCATAAATAACATTGCAGACTCATCAAATGAATATATTTTATATCCAATTAAGGCAAGTATTACTAATACCATCATTACTATCCATTTGTTCATTTTATTGGCACTTGAATCAAATATTTTTTCTCTATTTTCTTTACTGTTTAAATTTTTCAAAATCTTATTTATGGTAACATAAAATCTATCGTATAAATCGCTTTCAGTTACCGTATCTTTACTAGAGAATAAGGCATTAAAAAATATTTGTTCGTTTTTATTGTTGCCATCATAATCTTTTAATTTTATAATTTCAAAACTCTTTGATTTTACAAATAGAACTTTATTTTCGATTTGTCTTATTTTTAAATATCCTTTATTTGCCAAATATATAAGTAATGAAATTACATCTTTACTTTCTGCTTTTCCTTTATATAGAAAGCCTACTTCTGCTGAGTTGTAGCCTGCTGGCGGATAAAATTCAACTGTTTCAACTACTTTGTCCTCTTTTCCAAATTTCGACCACATTATAAAAGCTATAATTATAAAGATTATACATGCTATTATTATGATAATAGATAGAGCATCTAAATTGGGCGTTGTATTTACAAAATAACCTTCTGGAAGCTCGCATCTAACAGTTAATCCTTCATTTATGCCTAAGGTTCCTGAATAGTTTCCTATAATGCTATTTCCCTCTACTGTATATTCAATTCCTTCATTTGAAGTAGAGCCATATCCTCCTAATGAAAATCCTAAAAGACTTTCATCAAACTCTTTAGGCATACTAATATTAAATGATACATTACTTATTGTTGTATACCATTCTGTTCCAATTAAATTAAAATAAAATTCATCTTTATCTTTAAGTGGGTCTTTTCCTAAATTGTATGTATATTTTATAATATAAGTTTTAGGACCTATAATCGTTTTGTCACTTTCTCCAATTTGTATAGATTTAGAATCAAAACTATTAGATATTTTATAAGGCTCATTTACACTAATATTAGTTACTTTTGCTCTGCTTCTTGATGTTTGGCCATCTAATCTTTCAAGCTTATTCTTAAGTGGTATTTCTCTTATAATTCCATGTTTATATTCGGTAAAATTAGCTACTATGGTTTCTGTTATATTAAATGTATTATCTTCATTTACAATCATATCAATATCAAATTGTTCTATTGTATATCCTTCTGAGGCAGATACTTTATTAGGTATTAAAATACATACTATTATGAAAAATAATCCCAATAAGAATTTCATCTTAAATTTTTGCATTTAAAATTCCACCTTTACATTTTCTTTTTCTTCTTCTTTTGCTTCAAACATTTGAGCTTTTTCAAATTTAAACATTCCTGCTACAATGTTACTTGGAAACATTTCAATTTTATTGTTTAAGTTTCTTACTGCACCATTATAATATTTTCTACTATTTGCTATATCTTCTTCTACTTTAGTTAAATTTGCACTTAAATTTAAAAAATTTTCATTTGATTTTAAGTCAGGATAGTTTTCAGCAACTGCTAATAGTTTTGTAATTCCTTGTGATAGTTTTTCATTTACATCAATTTTTTTGTTCATTGTTAAACTATCATAAGTGTCTGTTCTTAAAGATGTAATTTGTTCAAAAGTTTCTTGTTCATGCTTTGCATATCCTTTTACTGTTTCAACTAAATTAGGAATTAAATCCCATCTTTTCTTTAAATAAACATCCATTGTTGAGAATGCTTCTCTAACAATATTTCTTGTACCTACCAAGCTGTTATACACCATAATAACATATATAACTAATAATACTATTATGGCTACAATAACATAAATTGCCATTTAGTTTTCCTCCTTTAATAAAATATAGTCTAAGTATAGCATAGACATTAGATAAAAACAAGTAGATTTTTATTAAATTTATTTATGTTATTTTTTATGTCAAATTTATACAAAAAAAATAATCTAACTTCTAAAATTAGATTATTTTTATATCAATTAATTATTATTTTCTTCTATTTTATGTCTCTATTTTTCATTACATTGATGCAAGATATAATTGCTACCCCTACTACTGCTGAGATTATTATAAATATACTTCCATTAGCACCAGTTTGAGGTATAGATTTTGTAGCTTGTGTATCGTCAATTTTATCTATTTTTTCTACTACTTGTTGTGGCGCACTTGGCTCTGGTGTACTAGTAGTTCCAGGGTCTTGTTCTTCTTGAGCATTGCTTCCATCTGCAGGTGTTCCTTCACCATCATCACCTTCATCTCCATTGTTCATTAGAGTAGCATAATTTGCATTAATATCTACACTAACTGTACTAACTATATTACAAGCTGTGTCTGATACATCTTCTAACTTCGTTGTTAATTCAAATGAATTAATTCCTAATAACATTCCATTATCCTTTATTGTTTTTTCAGTTCCATATAAACTTTTTGCATACTCAACTTTATTTGCTTCAAATTGCGTACTTGCATCTTCTGCAACATCTGCACTAAAATTGTTAAATGTACCCATAATATATAAAGTACTTAAATATGCTAAGCAATCGTTAACAGTTAAACCTTGAACATTAGCAACTGCCATATATCCAGCCATTGGTAATATTAGTTTTTCTGTTTTATCACTAAATTCCTCATATGTCATTTCAGTAGTAACTGGTATGTTATATGTGAAAGTTGGTTTTCCTTCTAAGCTATACTGTAAATTGTATTCTTTTGAGTTTGAAAATACTTTTATATTATTATTTTCAACTGTAGCTGTATATCTGCCTCCATTTTCTTCTATTGCTAAAACATTTTCTACTGCTGTTTTTAAATTATCTTCTGTAACTACTACTGATTCTCCATAAGATGTACATGATAGTATACTAAATATCATAAAAATTACTAAAATACTACTAACTAAAATTTTGTTTTTTAACATTTGTTCCTCCTAAAAATTTATCTAAAAATTGTTTTTATTACATATTTTTCAAAAAAATTATAGCATTATGATTTTTTTTAGTCAATAGTTTTTTATCTTATTTTATATTTCATTTATATTTCATTTTTATTTATATTTCTATTTTTATTTCTATTTTCATTTTTATTTTTATTTCATTTTCATTTTTATTTTCAGTTTATTTTGACTTTACTTTGGAAACTATTCTAATTTGATTCAAAATTTTTATTTAGCTTTTCCTATTTTTTGGCACAAAAAAATCTGGCAACAACCTATTTTCCAAGCAGGGTAACCCACAAGTATCTTCGGCACTTTAGAGCTTGACTTCCGTGTTC
>CANQXO010000111.1 GCA_947627825.1 uncultured Clostridia bacterium | reverse complement strand
CTAATATCTTCTACTGACCATGTTAAATAGCCCAAATAATATAACATTGAAACCATGTCTTTTTGTGAGAAGCCCATTTCGGGATTGAATTTTTGTGTTATTCCTGATACTATTCCTTCTTCTGTTATTGAATTTTTTATTATCTCTAGTTTTTGCGCTCCTTCACATAGGTTTAACATGTTACCTATTTTTTTATAATCACTTGCTATGTTTACATCTACCATTTTTTCTGGTACTTTTTTATGTGATACATATTCGTTTAAAAAGTACAATGTCATGTTTGAATTGTATAGCCCTTCTTCTTCATTAACTGAAAATCTATATCCATCATAGTTTTCTTTCATTATTGGTAACAATTCTTTTTGCTCTTTTGCACTTATTTTCTGGTCTTTCATTATTTTTTGTATTTCTTCTTTTGTGAAGCCCATCATGTTATTAAATTTTATATCCATTGTTATGTCTGAACTTATGTTAAATCCTGATGTTAGGCTGTCTAATGTTATTGGTGCTACCCCAGTTATAAATATTCTACCTATTACTGATTCAGTTCCTATTTTTAATGCTTCATACCATTTACGTACTTTTCCATTTTTTGCTACTACGTCTTTGAAATTAGTTGTTTTACACTCTAATAGATCGTATTCATCTATTATTATATATCCTCTGTTGTACTCTGTAAATTTATATAGAAATCTATTTTATATGTTTCAATAAATCTTTTTATACCTCTAACAACTTCATTTTTAAAACCTTCTATTGTGCTTTCATTTGTTGTTGTATCTATACTTGAAAAATTGAATCTTAATACGTGATATTTATTTTTTCCCTTTGTTGGATGCTTCCCTATATATGTATTTCCATATAACTCTTCAAATTTTTCTTTTTTGTTTATATCATAATAATTTTCTAATACACTTGTGAATAATGTTTTTCCAAATTTTCGTGGTCGTAGAAACATTATTGTTGGATTTGCATAGTTTTCTAATTCTTCTATATATTTTGTTTTATCTACGTAATAGTAATTTTCTTTCACTAATTCTTCATAATTACTTATTCCATATGGCAATTTTTTCAATCTTTTTCACCACCTATTTGTTTTTCTTTTAGTATTTATTGATTATCTGTATTATACTAAATATTATTAGCTTTGTTAAGCGGTGAAAATAAATAATAATTAGTTGAGTGCTTACTCCTGATAAAGGAATCAACTTCAATTTTTTGTTTTGTCAAGACTATCGTTTCACTGAGTCTTACTTAAAATTTAACATAAAAAATTATTGTTAAAATAAAAATAATATGATACAATAATTTTGGAAGAAAAAAAGAGGTGAAATTAATGTTTAATGTACCAACTAATATAGAAAAAGCTATAAATGAATTCACAAGAAAAATAAAAGATATATTAAAAAACAATTTAAAGAAGATTATTCTTTATGGTTCTTATGCTAGAGGAGATTACAGAAAAAATTCCGACTTAGATATAATGATTTTAACAGATTTATCAGAAGATGAAATTGTATGTATAAGAACAGAAATATGGGATATTGCTTATGATATTGGATTAGATAATGATATCATGATATCAACTGTAATAAAAAATATAAATGATTATAATTACTGGATAGACACTTTACCTTTTTATATGAATATAAAAAAAGAAGGAGTGGTATTAAATGGATAAAAAAACAATAGAACTTGCTAGGTACAGATTAGAACGAGCAAAACAAGATTTAGCAGATACAGAATTATTATATAGAAACAGAAGTTTATTAGCAGCCAATAACAGAGCATATTATGCTATATTCCATGCAATTCAATCAGTACTTGCAATAGAAAGAATTGATTTTAAAAGGCATAAAGATGTAATCGGATATTTTAATCATAAATATATAAAATCAGAAATATTTCCAAGAATTATAGGAAAAAAGATTGGTCAAGCTTTTCAAATAAGAGAAGATAGTGATTATGATTATAAATTTATTCCTAAACTTGAACAGACAGAAAATCAAATGGAAACAGCTAGAGAATTAATAAGTTTAGTAGAAAAATATATTGATGAAAAAATAAAAAAATGAAATACAAAATGAAAAGTTTCCTGCATATAAGAGAAAAAAGACGAGAATATAGGAAAGTTTGTGTAAAGTTACACACTTTTTATGATAATTTTTGAAAATTTTAAAATTTAATAAATTGCATTGACAAAATTGAATATTTTCTAATTAATATATATATTAATTAGAATTATTAAGTTAATTATCAAGCATGAGAAAAAATTTAATTTCTCATGCTTGTTTTTTTATATTAGAATGGTCTTTTTTTACCATTAACCAATATCTACTCTATCTGGGAAAAATGCATGTAATCCAGCTAGTGTAACTCCACAATCGAAAGTTTAGAAGAATTGGAGTTAATCTCATAATAAAGGGATCAACTCCAATTTTCTTTCATTTTGTTCCTTGTCTACTCCGAGTACCCTATCTATATAAAGATCAAGGGTAGTAGGTTTTTAAGACACGATGAGTGTAGTCACCGCCAGGATGAGCTTTGTCATGACATCCAAGATGGTAGTAGTTAGTCTCCGAAGACTTAGAAGAACATTCCGCGCAACCATATGTACAATGGTAACATTTCGAAGTGTTGGAAGTTATTTTGATTCCGCACTTCTTACATTTGACTCCGAGGTCCCTGTACATACGAACAGCTAATGTAGTATGGACATCTAGAAGGTAAGGTCCAAAAGTAGAACAGTTTCCAGCATTGTCTCGAAAATGAAAATAGTAAGGTCCGTGGGTCAGCACTGTCGGTATATCTCTCCACAGAATAATCATCCTTCGGTGTCCACCAACTAGCGGTATCTTCGACACTCTCTATTTTGTCAATAATAAAACCACCTATTTTACTTTCTTTATCTGTAAGATAAGCTCTGAGCATTCCGTTATTCAGAACAGAGAAAGAGGTAAGTATTGGAGGAGTTGAATCTATTTTTGTTATGCTTAAAGTATTTAAGTATTCCTTACCATTTAAGATATTCTTTGCTTCAATAATTGTATTTTCAGTAATTGTAAATTGCTCCATAGTATTATTAATTGTAATCCAATCCTCTGATTGTGATTTTCTATATTGTTTTTGCGCATTTTCTGCATCAGTAAATTTTATGGTTATATTTTTGTTAGTCGTCCAATCTTTTTCATTATCCACTATTATTTCAGGCTCAGAAATAATTGCGATTGGATTTGATATTATTTCTGTTTTATTATCTGCATTGTCTACTGATAATAAATGTATGTAATATACTCCTTCTGTATCAGGTGTATAATCTCCTGTTTGGTTTTCACTTGTTACTTGTTGTCCGCTATTCCATTCCTCTGATTCTAATCCTTTTTTGTTTTTGTCTTTGTCTATTATGAATTTACTCTTACTTAAGTTTATTCCACTTTCATAATCTACTAAATTTAATGTGTAATATATTTTATTATTACTTGCATATCCATAAGCACAGTTGTCTGTATAAGTTATTTTTTGAATGTCTATTTTACCGTCACCTTGATTATTTCCTGTTTCTCCACCTTTTTCTGTAGCTAAATCTGGATTTACATATGAGGTTGTTCCTGTATTTGATGTTCCTGAACTAGAACTTCCTGGTTTATTTCCTCCACCAATTCCATGTGTATCGTCTGCTTCTGTTCCTCCTACAAATCCACCATATCCTTTCAATCCTGCTCTTCCTGAACTGTAGTTTGTTCCATTTGGTTTCGTTAAGAAGGTAGTAGTAAATCCTGTTCCTAAAGTAGAATTACTGCTATCGTCATATATTCCATCTGCTCCATCATTTACTGTCTTTTTATACAAAGCATCATTTCCGCCATTTCCTCCTGCTGCTATTAATAGAGGAGTTACTTTTTCACTGTCTTTAGCTGTAAGTGTATATGAACTTCCACTATCTACTTTTGTTACGAAGGTTCCACCTCCACCTCCGCCACCAACACCGTCGGTGCCAGTTGTTTGTGTTCCTTCTAATAATCCTTGTTGTCCTACTGCTAATATTAATTTATC
>CANQXO010000110.1 GCA_947627825.1 uncultured Clostridia bacterium | reverse complement strand
GCTGAAACTTTTCCTTCAATTGCTTTTGCTCCTGAAACTACTGCTTTTACATAATTGTCATCGGCATTATTATTTGCTGTTAATTTTTTTACTTCTGCTTTAGCCTGTTCCATGTTGTCGTCGCTGTAGTCTATGTTAGCACCTACTACTTCAGGTTCCGTAGCTTGAGTGAATACCTTTGTTTTACCTAGTTGTTCGAATTTAAGTAGTATTTCATTGTATTCATCTGTAGTAGTTGAGTGTAGTTTTATTTTTAGTACTTCACAGTCATTATCAGTTGGATTTTTAATGTATGCTTGTAAATCTTCACTGCTTAAGTTTATCCATACTGGTACTTTATCCCATGTCTCATTTCCTGTTTCTGGTTTGTTCATGGTTGCACCCTTTAACAATATTCCTGCATCTTCCTTGTCGATATATAAAGCCCCGTCGATATCTGAATAAGCAGCATCTAGGTTCTTACTTTCCCTGATTGGGAAATATAGACATATCCAACGTCCTAGTTTACCATTTATTTTTATTTCATCAAAGTTAGTTAAGTTATATTTTACAGTGTTTATTTTACTGTCTTCATTATAACTAACTGTTATCTTTGAATCGTCCGCAGTTTCTGCTTTTAAGTTTTCGTATATATTATTTGTTAGTCCTTTTATTAGTTCAACTGATTCTCCAGTAACGCCTTTTAGCTTGATATCTTCATCTTTTGTGAAGTCTTTTAAATCTCCTGCAGAAATCTTTGTTTTTGTACTTAACTCTAATTCAGACTTATCAGTATCTTTTATTTCTATTTCAACTGTTTGTGCTGTATCTGAGTTTGCATCTGCCATATCGTCAAGAGCATATTTATTAGCTATTTTTTGTGCTGTTCTAGTTGTTACAAAATCTTCGGCTGGTTTATCACTTTCTTCTTTGTTTATCCAAACAATGATTTTACCATCTTCAGTTTTGTTTTCCTCTGGTAAATCTACCCAAGTACCAGCATTGTTTACTACGATATGGTCTAAAGGAATATTAGGTGTTAACTCTAAACTAAACCATTTACCAGTTTCATCATTTACTTCAACATCTTTCATAGCATATTTATATGTATTTAAATCAATACTTTCTTTACCGCCATTATCTTTACTTGGAACATTCTTTGTAACGGTATCTATTTTTACTGCATTTGAGTTTACATCTTCGTTAACTTTAACGTCATTGATTATTGGTGTAGAAGAGTCATGTAATCTAAATGTAATAGGTAGTTCTTCAGTTACACCATTGTCAGTTAATTTAAGAGTGAAAGTAGTGTCACCCTCTTTTTCAGCTTTGAACCAAACCCATAATGCACGAGGGCTGCCTGCTAATTGAGATTTACCACTAGTACCATTGTCAATTATTACGTTGGTATCATCACATGTTACTGATCTAGTAGTATGAATCTCATCAGATTTTGCAATTATTCTTAAATCTATACAAATCCATTTGCCTAAATTCTCGGTGCTACCTACTTTCTCATTTAGAGTCTCTTTGTCAAAAGAATACTCAGCAAGTTGAGATATTTTAGCACCAATCTCAACTATTTTTTTGTCAAGTTCATTGACTGATACACTAGTAATTAGATCCTCTCCGTCTTCAGCATAAGATCCAGTCTTTTGGTTTTTATGAACATTATCTGTTACAAGATTTGTTTGTGCAATAGCTGCTCCATGGTTGTTTGTCTCATCAATAGCAAGGACACCAGAGTTATTGAAGCAAACGACGAAAGGAGTAGCGGTCGAGATTTGGTTAATAGTAGCGTCAATAGGAGCGATAACCAAATTAATCTTAGCTAAATCAGCAGGTAAGTAGATGTAGACTTCGTTAGAGGTATTAGGGACCTTTTCAACAGAATAATTAACTAAAGAATCCTTGTTATAAGCAGCGATATTGTCAGGAGATAAAGAATCAACTTTAAATCTAGCCCTGTAGAACTTAGCAGAAGAATCGTCCAAAGAAGCTTGATTCATTAAGTTAACATTACCTTCATATGTAGCTGGGCTCGCTTTAGAAAGCGACATGAGAGCAAACAAGGTAACCATGTTTTGCTCTCATGTCGAAAAAAGTCGAACGATTTTCCTTGACTTTTCTTACCTTTCATTATATATTTATGTAAAGTGTTGATTTTAACACAGTTTTATTAATATAACTTTTAAAATTACAGCTTAAGTTTTACTTTAAATATATCTTTTGGGATATTCTCCCAATATATTCAAAATTATTAAAAATATCTAATACTGAGAGGAGCATGCCTATGGCAACAAACAATGCAAAAAATAATGCAATGGTTCCAACAAATGATTATGTGTTTAAAAGAATTTTTGGACATAAAGGAAATGAGAAAATAACAAGTGATTTAATTAGTTCTATTCTTGGGAGGGAAATAAAAGATGTAGATTTAACTAAAAATACTATTTTAGAAAAAGACTTAAAATCTGATAAAATAGGTGTTCTTGATGTTAAAGCAATATTCCCTGATAAAACAATTTGTGATATCGAAATGCAAGTTGCTAATCATGAAAAAATGATGTATAGAATACTTTATTACTGGTCAAAACTATATTCATCAAAAATAACAGAAGGAGAACACTATGAAAAATTGCATAAAACAATATGTATTTTAATAACAGATTATAGTGTAAAAGAAATGAGATTTATAGACAAATATCACACGAAATGGCAAATACAGGAAGAAGAATATTCCAAAAACCTATTGACAGATGCTTTAGAAATACATATAATATCATTAAAGAGGTTGATGTATAAGTTAAAGAA
Organism: uncultured Clostridia bacterium; assembly: GCA_947627825.1. The sequence goes on along the minus strand of CANQXO010000110.1, from coordinate 1,319 downwards.
AAATCAGATAGACAAGAATGATAAAGTTGCAATGTGGGGAAAGTTTATAAAAAGCCCCAAACAAATAAAAGAAAGTGAGATGAGTGATATGATAAAAGCTGCAAAAAAAGAATTATCTAAATTAGAGCAAAATGAACATGAAAGATATCTTGCAGAGCAAAGAGAAATATATATAAGAGATAAACACGATACTGAATTATATGGATATAACAGAGGTATAAGAAAAGGCAAAAGAGAAGGTAAGAAAGAAGGTCTTTTTGAAGGAGAAAGAAAAGCAAAAGAAAATCTTGTAATTAATATGTACAAAGAAAAAATAGCTATTCTTACTATAGCAAAAGTTACAAAACTTTCAGAAGAAGAAATTGCTAAAATAATCGAAAAATACAAGGAAAAGATAAAGTAATATATCTTTTTAATAAAATTGTCTTAAAATCAAAATATAAGTGTTTAAAAGATAAAAGAGTGAACAATTGAAGTTCACTCTTTTACTTTGCCTTTTCTCTTTTTATAGTTGGCACTTCTGATAAAGGTACAACTCTTATCGTATATCCTATTGGATGTAATATTTTAATTAAAGTAGATGTATGGGGAGAACGAGTGCAATTTTCAATTCTTGCAATTGTGGATTGCGGCATACCTGTAATATTTGATAATTCTCTTTGTGATAAATTAGCTTTTTTTCTTGCTTCTATAGTAGCTGAAATTAAATCCATTTCAAGTTGCATCTCAGCATTTTCTTCAGAGGTAAAATTTAGTTCTTGTTCAAAATCTTTCCAATTTGTAAATTTTCTACTCATTTAAATTACTTCCTTCCTTAAAATCTTTAAATAACCTTTTAGCTTTATCAATTATATAAAATATAATAGCACATTGGCTATCAAATGTCAATAATTTTGATTTTTAATAATGATTTGTTTGGAAGAAATTCCAAGAAAATTATGATATTTCTAAAGGCTGTTAATATAAATCACCTATTTTATATAACAAAATTATTACATTGTCAAGGAAAAGCATTCGACATTTTTCGACATGAGAGCAAAACGTGGTTACCTTGTTTGCTCTCATGTCGCTTTCGGTACACATTAGTATTAAAGACTAATGTTCCTGTTTCTTCTCTAGTTTATAAAGATGAAAACGACCAATGGATTGAATTCCAAGATTCTCAAAAAGTTGGTACTGATCAATTTATAGTTTGGGTTGATGGTGATGCTACTTACTCTAATGGTATTATTACTATCGCTAATAAATATGCTGACTATAACTCTCAAATTACTGAACAAATTAAAGTTTCTTTGTCTCAGAATGATGCCTCTAGAACA
>CANQXO010000109.1 GCA_947627825.1 uncultured Clostridia bacterium | reverse complement strand
TATATTTTTCCAAATACTATATTTATTATTAATCTTGATACTCGAGATAAAAATAAAATAATTGACATTGCTAAAGTCACAGTATTAGCTTTTAAGAAATCTTGTAATTCATATTGTATAAATAATTTATCATTTGTTTGACAAACAACAAGAGTTCCATATATCAATCCATAAACAATTATAGTTATAATTATAATCTTATTAAAATTAAATTTATTTTCTTTTTTTAATTCTATTTCTCTATTTTCAGGATTAGCTTCATATATAAAATGCGTCATAACTAAATTATTGAAACAAATTAATATACATATAAGCATTGGTAAATATGGATTAAAATTAAATAAAAATCCCACTATTATAGTTGTAACCATTGTTACAATTGAATATATCGTTGTCGCTTTAGTTTTTATTTTTATAAATTCATTTTCTCTATTTAGATATACTAAGTTATTATTTAAAACAACTTGATCAACACACTTAAAACAAAAACCAATGTCGTAAAAAATTTCTGCTAAAACAAAAAATATTAACTTAGTTGAAAAAGTAAATAATATTGCAGAAATTAATGATAAAAAATTTCCTAATCTTATTGAATATAAATTTCCTATTTTATTTATAATTTTATGTGAAAATAAATAAAATAATAATGATACTAGAATTCCTATTGTTGTAATTAAATTTATTTCGTAGGAAGTTAATCCTTTAACACTTGTTAAAAATAATGTATTTATTTCAATAAAAAAAATTAAGTCAGATGAAAGTCCATAAAAAATTGGAAAAATTTTATTACTAATATTAATACGTTTATCAATTGAATTTTCCATATAATACTCCTTTTTTACTATAATTGCATTTCCTTTTAATTAAGTTTGATATATTATATCATTTTTAGAATAAAATACAATCCAAAAAATTATTTTAATTATCCCAAATGCATTTATTTCTATTTGATTTTATTATATAATATTTATGGAGGTATATTTATGAAGATTATAGGTGTTACAGGAAAATCAGGAAGTGGTAAAACAACATTTGCATCTCTTTTAGCAAAAGAATTAAAATGTAAACATATAGATATAGATAAAATAGGTCATGAAGCTATATTTAGACCAGAGATTTTAGATAATTTATGTGAAAAATTCGGACCAGAAATTTTAGATGAAAATGGCAAATTAGATAGAAAAAAAATGGGAGATATTGTATTTACTCAAAGACATAAAATGAAAGAACTATCTGATTTAACATGGGAATTTATGCAACATCAATTAGACTCGATACTATTGCAAGATGATGAAACAATAGTATTAGAATGGATTTTATTACCTCATAGTAAATATTGGAAAAAATGTGATTGTAAAATACTAGTTACTTCAGATAATGAAACAAGAAAAAATAAAGTAATGAAAAGAGATAATATTTCTGAAGAATATTTTGATAAAAGAGATTCTTCAAGTATAGATTATACAAAGATTGACTTTGATTACATATTTGAAAATGATTATAAAACACAAACTATGGAAAAAATGCTTCGGTAGAGTAAGTAAACAATATATAGGGAGAGATGAACGATGAAATTAAAGGTATTAGGAACACAATCTCCTTATAATACAATATAGGTCATAATTGTCCAGGATTTTTAATTACTGATAACGTAGATTTGTTTTTTATAGCAATATTGCACATGTTTTTAGTAATAATTGTAATGTTTCATCTATTGATAGGTTTCCTTCTTCTATTATAATATCTGCATATTTTTCGTACAATGGTATTCTTTCATTATATAAATCTTTTAAAGTTTGATTTTTTTTGAGAATTATTCCTCTTTCCTCTATGTTATCTATTCTTTTATTTATTGTCTTAAAGTCTTGTTTTAAATATATTATTTTTCCTATTTTTTTTAAGTTACTCATTGCCTTTTTTCCATATATCACACTCCCACCTGTTGCAATAACACTATTTTTTACCTTTATGTTACTATTTACTTCATTTTCAAGTTGTATAATGTTATCCATTCCTTTTTCTTTAATAATCTGTGGTATCGATTTTCCAACTTTTTCTTGAATTAAAATATCCGAATCTATAAAATTATATTTTAATTTTTGTGCAAGTGAAATACCTAAAGTACTTTTTCCTGCTCCTGGCATTCCTATTAAAATAATATTGTTCATATAACTTCTCCTTAATTTTATTAATACTTATTATATCATTATTTTATTATAAATTTTACATATTTTTCACATTTTTTAGATAAATTAAATTTTATATTGCATTTAAATAATACTAAAATAAAAGCAAAAAAACATATGATGTTAACACATGTTTTTTGCTTTTAAAACGTAAAATTCACGTCTCAATTTCGGATTGCTCAGCATAAGCCGAGTTCAGAAAAACCGCAATATCTTTCAATGAATCGAAGACTTTTCCACCGTTACGAGCAATCATTCGAGCTGTTGCTTCAAGAGAACGTATCTGCCCTTTCTCAAAACCATCAGGTATATATGAGAATAATGTATTTCCAGGACGTTTATTACTACAGTCTACTGCTTCTGCTATTGAAAAGACACCTGTCATCTGTGACGTGATAACAAACAACACATAACGAGATTCTTCACGCGCTTTGTCCTCTCTCGCCTGACACTCAGGAGTCCAGTCGGGAATAACAGGATTAAACAACTCAACCTGCTCATCTAATTGAGCTATAAGCTCTTCCCGCCAAGTAGATTCATTGCAAGTTCCACCTAAAAATGTTGAATTTTTAAAGTTTTCCATACTCTAATCCTCCTAAAATTCTGGCTATGCCAGTTGATAATTACATTATAACATATTTTACATAAAATCGCAATTTATATACTAAAAAAAAAGTATAAGAATGAATATTTGTTAAGTTATTCACTTTTAGTATTTTTTATACATAAATCAATTCACTAAAAGCATTTTTTATATTTGTAGGACAGAACTTTAGCTTTGACATAAGTCCTAACCAAGTAAACTTAAATTAAGTACAGTTTGATTTTATGTAAATATATGTTAAAATAAAAGTGTAAACTTTGTTGGTGTCCCCAATATCATAGTATTCGGGGCAAGTGCCTCCGAATATTTAAGGAGGTAAAAAATTATGAGTAGTTTGCAGACACAAAATGCCCCAAATGTGGAAAGATTGAGCAACATCATCTTGGAGGATATAGCTTTCTTTTTGATCAGAAAACTACAGTTTGTAAATACTGCGGTTATAAATATAACAGTGTTGATAACTGCTTAAATATTGTTCCTGATCTTGATTGCCTTCATGTGCAGAAGTCCAAAAAACTTTTGTCTAGGATTACCACTGAGGAGCTGGAAACAGAGCTCAAAAGACGCAAAGGATAATGAAAAAAGAGCCTTCGTACAAAAATACGAGGGCTCTTTTCTGACTATAGATTAATATATCCACAGTCTTCGTGATTTTTAATTTCTCTTATCCAACAATTTTTAGGATTTTTTTCTTCATGAAACCATTCAGGTGAGTAATGAAACCATCTTAATAAAAAAGCTCTCAATGTAGTTCCATGTGTGAAGATAAACAATGTATCTTTGCCATGCTTTTCATAGTCACGATAAATTGTTCCCATAAACTGATGAACACGAATTGCTACATCGAAAGGGCTTTCTCCTAGTGGAAGTCTAGCGTAGAATTTTCCATAATTATTTCTCTGACGCTGATATTCTTCATATTCTCTAGGAAAAAGTTCTCCCCATTTTTCTTCTGGAATTGAGTCAAACAATCCGAATTGTTGCTCAATAAGAGTTATATCTTCTCTTATATCTGATATACCAAGAGAAACATTAAACTCTTCAGATGTTTGTCTTGTTCTGCAATAAGGACTACGCCATATTCGTGCATTATCAAGACAAATTTCTTGTTTTCGACAGTAGTCTGCCAGCCAAATTCCGGCTTCATGTGCCTGTTTTTTTCCTGTATCACTTAGCGTTACCAAATGGTCAGGAATCCTTTTAACATAGTTGTTTCCATTATTAGCTATGGATTCACCATGCCGAATAAGAAAAATATGCATAATATCACCCTTTCTATGATTTTATGTAAATATTATATCATTTTTCTTTAAATAAATCAATGATTTGACAAACATAAATTCTCTATCGTATGATTAGATAATTTATAAGCCCTCTGCTAGGAGCCCAACTTGCATCTTTGCAAAACGTAGTTTTGAAAGTGTCATAGTGGGTTACATACTTTTGTTA
>CANQXO010000108.1 GCA_947627825.1 uncultured Clostridia bacterium | reverse complement strand
TTGAGGCTCTGCTTGTAATATAGCCTTTTAGGCGTTATGAGTAAAATACCTCCGGCTAAGCCGGAGGATATTTATTAAATAATGATATTATAAATTAAATTAGTAATCATACAAACAACAATTCCACAAACAGTAGGAATTATAAATGAAAGAAATGTCCACTTCATGCTTCCAGTTTCTTTTTTTATAGTAAGTAAAGTAGTTCCACAAGGGAAGTGAAGCAAAGAAAATAGCATAACATTAATTGCAGTAATAATAGTCCAACCATTAGCAGAAAGAATATTAAATATTCCATAAATATTATCAATATCAACCAAAGTGCCAGCCTTAGTATAACACATAAGAATTATAGGGAGTACAATTTCATTAGCAGGCAGACCCAAAATAAAAGCAGTTAAAATATACCCATCTAATCCCATCAGTCTAGCAAATGGGTCAAAGAAATTCGCTATATAAGTTAATAAACTTAAATTACCAATATTGATATTAGAAAGTATCCATATTATAATGCCGGCAGGAATTGCAACAGAAAGAGCTCTACCTAGAACGAACAAAGTTCTATCTACAATCGAACTAATTAATATTTTCCCTATTTGAGGCTTTCTGTAAGGAGGAAGCTCCAAAATTGCACCATCAGTTTTACCTTTAAGAAGTGTCATAGAAAGCAATTTAGAAACAAGAAAAGTAAAAGCAATTCCAATAAGTATAACAATGAAAACAACAAAAGTAGAAATCAAGCTACTTTTAAAAGTTTGCCCATTGCTAATTGCACCACTAAAGAAAATAGTGGCAATAGTAATCAAAAAAGGAAATCTGCCATTGCATGGAACAAAGCAGTTGGTCAAAATAGCAATTAGCCTTTCTCTTTTAGAACTAATAATTCTGCAACCAATAACACCAGCAGCATTGCAACCAAATCCCATACACATGGTCAAAGCCTGCTTACCTGAACTACAGCATTTCTTAAAACATTTATCTAGATTAAAAGAAATTCGAGGTAAATATCCTAAATCTTCAAGCAAAGTAAACAAAGGAAAAAATATTGCCATAGGAGGAAGCATAACACTTACAATCCATGTAACAGTGGTATAAACACCATCAACTAGTAAAGAAAAGAGCCAGTTAGGTGCTTTTATAAATAGCAAAAATCCAGCAAAATAAGGCTTAATAAATGCAAATAAATTAGATAATAGTTTGGAAGGGTAGTTAGCACCAACAATAGTAATCCAAAAAATCAGGCAAAAGAAAAGTATCATTATGGGAATACCAAATTTTTTGGAAGTTAAAATTTTATCAATCTTTTTATCTCTAACATTATAATTGTCATTCTCAAAAGAACACACAGCCTCAGTAACTCTGTGAGCCTCATCAAAAACTAGTTTTAAGTTTTCATCTTGATTATCTGTGAAATTTAATTTTTTTGGAGAACAAATAAGTTCACCATTGCAAACCATATTAATTGTTTTTAATAAATTAAAAAGAGTTGATTTTTTTCTAGCAATCGTACCAACAACAGGAACTCCAAGTTCCTCAGAAAGTTTTTTAATATCGATTTTAATTCCTTTCTTAGAAGCCTCATCAAGTAAATTTACACAAACAATAACACTATCAGTCAAATTCATAATTTGATAAACTAAATTTAAATTTCTTTCAAGCCTTGTGCTATCGACAATAACAACTGTAACATCAGCAATTCCAGAGGAAATATAATCTCTAGCAATTTTTTCTTCTTCAGAATCTGCCATAAGAGAATAAGTACCGGGAATATCAACAAATAAATATTCTTTGTTTTTGTAAGTACAAATGCCAGAAGCATTTTCAACAGTTTTACCAGTCCAGTTTCCAGTATGTTGGTGCATTCCAGTTAAACTATTAAATATAGTAGATTTCCCCGTGTTTGGATTTCCGGCAAGAGTAATTTTGTAATCACAGCCTAAAACGAACCCAGTTGTTCCATTTAAATTCTTTCCAGTCGAAGATTTAGTAAGACCCATAATAAAATTCATTCCTTTCAAATTAATACCTTTATAGACAATGTTATGAAAGAAACTTGTACTTAATAACTGAAAGTATTTTTTTATGGGAAAAAAGAATAGAAAAATTAAAATCTGATAATAAATATTTCTTTAATCTAATTACTTAAAGAATAAATTTATAATGTAATTATAGCAATAAACATTTGAAATATCAATAAAAAATAACCAACTAAATAATAATTAAAAGACAAAAAAATATTAAAAATTAAATATGAAAAAAACACCTGTAACCATTGAAATAAATAGCTTGTAGGTGCTTTTTAATTTTCCTTTAATTAATTAGATTAAAGAAAAATACAAAGGAGCTTGAAAGTATGAAAAACAAAGGAATAACATTAGTTGCGTTAGTAGTAACAATAATAATTATGTTAATTTTGGCAGGAGTAGCACTGCAATTATCTATTCGGAGATAATGGGTTAATAAAAAGAGCAAAAGAAACAACAGAAGCATATGAAGAAGAATCAAAAAGGGAAGATGAAAGCCTAAAAGAATTGGAAAGATATTTAGCTGAAATAATCAAAGAGAAACCAGTAATAAAAGTATCACAATTAAATGAATGGACAAAAGAAAAAGAAGTAACTATAGAAGGAATAGAAGACTGTACAATAAAATATACAATAGATGGAAATGAGCCAGGAATAGAAAAAGGCGATACATATAAAGAAAAATTTAAAATAGATAAAACATGTGTAATAAAGGCAATATATATAAAAGAAGGAAAAGTTTATGGAACAATATCAGAAGAAAGAATAACAAAAATAGATAAAGATGCTCCAGAAACATTAGAAATAAGATTAACTCCAAGTAAAAAAACAATAGAAGTAAATATATTGAATGTAAAGGATGCAATAAAAACTAATGAAAGTGAGAGTAGTGGAATATCAAAAATAAGAGCAAGGTTAAGTAAGGATGGAGAGACATGGACAGAATACCAAAGTATAAATAAAAATACAAAAACATACACATTTGACAATATATATGGAGATTTGGCAGGACAAAAATGTACAATACAGGTAGAAGCAATAGATGAAGCAGGAAATATAAAACTAGTTGAACAAAGTGCAACAACAACATGTAAAAAAGATAATTTTTATACAAATACTAAAGATGAATTAATTACTACAATTACAGGCGTGGGAGTATTTGACATTACTACACCAATTACTAGAAATTACAATAAATATAATGATGAAGGAGCTATTGCAGCGACATATTTTTTCTACAATAAAAGTGATAATAAAATTGGAGCTACAGTGATATTAGTAGGTATTACTCAAGATTCAGTCCGATATATACCAAATCATGAGAATAATATCGAGTCATATAGAAATATAGTAAATTATCGTGGAACAGATTATTTTGTAAGTGATGATAATTATTGTATTAGAATGCAATCAAATTCAATAAATACAAATTTTCCAATTTTAAATTCATACGAGAATCCTTATATTATGGATTGGAGCGCATCAAATCATATTAGTGAGTATGATGAAGTTGTATTTGATATGTTAGATAAATATTTTGATGTACAGAGATAATAAAAATATTTTATAAGCGTATAAAAAATCTTTAAGGTACTTACTTAAAGAAATTATTATAAGATAATTATAACAATAAATAGTTGAAATATCAATAAAAATTAATAATAAAATATAATTTTTAAATGCATAAAAATTATAAAAAATAAAATAAAGAAAAACACTTGAAACTATTGAAATAAATAGTCCGCAAGTGCTTTTTAATTCTTCTTTAAGTAATTAGATTAAAGAAAAATACAAAGGAGTACAAAAGTATGAAAAACAAAGGAATTACGCTCGTTGCATTAGTAGTAACAATAATAATTATGTTAATTCTAGCAGGAGTAACTTTAAGATTAACACTAGGAGATAATGGACTAATAAAAAAAGCAAAGGAAACAACAGAAGAATATGAAGATGTTGCAACAGAAGAAGATGAATCATTAAGAAGTTTTGAAAAAGATTTAGAAAATCTAAAAGCAGAAAGAGATAAAGAAAATAAAAAAGGAATAAATAAGCCCAAAGTATCAGAAGGAATGATACCAATAAAATATGATGAAGGAAAGAAAAGTTGGGTAATAACGAATGAAGAAGATGAAGAATGGTATGATTACAAAAACTTTAAATGGGCAAATGTAATGTTGTCAGACGGAAAGTATAAAGCAAGTGAAAAAGGAAATCCAACAGCAGAAGGTGGATATTTAGATGATGGAACGAAAGTAGTATCAGATGCAGAGTTAG
>CANQXO010000107.1 GCA_947627825.1 uncultured Clostridia bacterium | reverse complement strand
TAGCATTCAAACTTCCCTTATACATTTTTAGTGAATTTTCAGCTCTTGTTGTAAGCCCTGCTTGATAATATAGCTCAGCAATTACAAACTGTCTATTTGTTTCGTCGACTCCTGCTAAAAGCTCATTTATTTTTTCAGCACTCTTTGCAAATGGTTCTCCGCTATAAATTAAAGCTCTTGCAGCAGAAACCAAATCTCCTGTAGAATTTTTTTCATGGTTTGTGCTTTCTAATATAACTTGATTTTTCAATTTTCTTAACTCATTTTTTGCCTTTTGATTTCTAGGGTTTAATTCTAATGACCTCTCTAACCACTTAACCTGCATTACTTTATTTCCTTCTGCTTTATAAATCTTAATTAAAGTATTAATTAAACCTATATCGTTTGGCTTTAAAGTTAGTAGCTTTTGTATCATCTTTTTTTGCTCGCTTACATTTCCTTTTTTCTTTGCTATTTCTAATAAGCCATCTACTATTTTTATATCCCTTGGTCTTAGCTTTAATTGCCTTTTCAAAAGTCTTTCTTCCTCTTCTAAATTTCCTTCTGTTCTTGCAATTCTTACTAGGTTTCGCATTGTATCAAAATCATTTTCGTCTAACTCTAATTTTCTCTCTAATAACTGCTTTCTTTCTATCTGATTTCCTTGCTTTGCTGCAATCTTTATCAAAAATGTAAGTTTTGCACTCTCACTATCGGGGTCTGTTATCTCATTTGCTAAAGTTCTTGCCTCTTCTAATCTGTTTTCCTCAATTAAACTTTTTATTTCGTTTCTTTTTTTACATTCATTCTCCCATTCAACTAAAACTTCCATTGGAATTTCCATACTCTCATTTATTTTTTCTTTACTTATTCCTACATCTAATAATCTTATTACTTTTTCTTTAATTTCTACGCTATTCATTTTTATAACTCATTCCTTTCTAAAGTTTTATAAAATATGCTCATTATTATATATTAACATAATTTGTTGCTTTTTTCAATATTTTTTGACAGATTTTTCTAGTTCTTCTTAATTTTGCTTAATATGCATAATTAGAATTTTACTTAATATATATTGAATTAGAAAATCTTAAGAGCAAATAAGCTCAAACGGAGGTCCTTGCCCATGAAATCAAAAATAATGTTAATTTTTGCTATATATCTATTCTTATTTTCGTCCTTTTCCTCTTCTCTTGCAGCTAATTCTTATGTATGGACTAATTCCTCAGGACTTCTTGAAACAGTAAGCGAAACAGAAACAGATTTAAAATTAGAATCAGGTTCTGCAATTTTAATTGAGCAATCAACAGGCAATGTTCTATATGACCATAACTCACATGAAAAGCTAAGACCTGCAAGCGTTACAAAAGTTATGTCTATTCTTTTAATTATGGAAGCAATAGATAACCGGAGAAATAGCCTTAACAGATAAAGTTACTGCTTCTTCTAATGCCGCCAAAATGGGTGGTTCACAAATATGGCTTGAAGAAGGCGAAACTCTTACAGTAGAAGAAATGTTAAAAGCAATATGCTTAAACTCTGCAAATGACTGTGTTTATGCAATGGCAGAACATTTAGCAGGCTCAGAAGAAGAATTTGTAACAAGAATGAACAATAAAGCTAAAGAACTTGGAATGTATGATACAACATTTAAAAATTGCCATGGATTAGACGAAGACGAACATTTAACTTCTGCCTATGATATTGCATTAATGTCTCGTGAATTATTAGTTAAACATCCTAATATAACAAAATATACTTCACTTTATATGGACTCATTAAGAGAAGGCAAAACTCGGACTTGTAAATACAAATAAACTTGTTAGAAATTATAAAGGATGCACTCGGTCTAAAAACCGGATCAACCTCACTTGCACTATATAATTTATCAGCTAGTGCTACTCGTGAGCGGTCTTTCTTTAATTACCGTTATTATGCATTCTCCTTCATCTGATATAAGATTCCAAGAGGCACAAAAACTATTAAATTATGGATTTTCAAACTTCACAAATATTTCTTTTGGAGATAAAGGAGATGTTTTGCGGAACTCTTGAGGTAAAAAAAGGTATATCCTCTTCTGTTAATGCAATTCTTTCAGAAGATGCATCGTTTTTTATAAAAAAATCTAAGTCAAGTAATGTTACACAAAATGTTACTTTTAGAGAAAACATCGACGCCCCAATAAAAATAGGCGAAATTTTAGGAACTGTAACCTATTCTTTAGATGATAAAATTATAAAAAGCATAAACATTGTTGCAGATAAAGATGTAAAAAAACTAACTTTTATGAACATGGCAGGAAATGTAATTAATGAGTGGTTTACATTGTTTAGATAAAAAAAATGGCTTAACGCCATTTTTTTATCTAAACTTTATACTTGCCCTGTTGCATACTCTCTAACTTCATTTGTATCTGTTACAAGTCTTGCATAAATTACTTCGTCTTCACCAATTTCAATCTTTCCTCCTGTATATTTTTGCCAAGACTCATTGTTTTCAGGATTACTTAAAGTATATTCTAAATTACAATTTTTAACATTTGATGTTATTGTAACAAGTACATTTTCTTGAGCTGAATTTACCTTTTCATATGCAAATTTTATATTTGCTTGCTGAAAAGTTCTTATAGTATTTTCCTTTATTTCTCTTCCGCTCATATGTAACACTACTCTCTGTTATAAAAAATACAAAACGTTCTGGATTTGTTGTTACCTTTAAAACGCCATCATCTATCTTAGTTTCCGCATTATCAAACTTTGAATCTAACTCTATTTTTTCCAAAAACTTTTTTAAATATTCTTCACCTGATAAATTACTTCCGTCCTAATTCTGTAGGCATTTTTTCCATTCTTAAATCTGCTGCTAATACACTTAAAGACTCTTCATAATATCTTATTCTTGTCTCTAAACCTGCTGAAGTTCCCTCTTCTATCATTTTTGTTTCGACAAATGTCATAACAGAAACAGTTGTAAGAACTATCATTACAACAATACTTACAATTAATGCAACCAATGTAACTCCGTCTATTTTGTTTCAAATTAATTTGCTTAAATTCCATTCTTTATTCCTCCTAGAACTTTCATATAAGCTAATATTCTTCGCATATTCTAGTATAACAAAAGGGTATGGAAATATATTCGGAACTATCCATAATTTCTAGTTACAAATTCTTGTATTTTCTGTTACAATTTTGTTACAAAGCCCCAGAAGAAAACTTCTAGGGCTTTGAAAATAGTCTAACGTGATTGTTCCACGTTATTATATATTTTGTCTAAAAATATAAATTTTATACAATATCTCTCTTATTAAAACTATCAAATGTTGTAATCAGCATAAGAATCGTACAAACTACGAGCACTGCAAGAGAAAATGAAACTGAAATATTATTTCCCATTTGCATATTATATTGAGTTACAGAATATGAATAATTATTTACAAATATTCTATCTGCCAATCCAAAATTGTTAAACGGTATAAACTTCACCCAGTCTGCTTTTATCAAGGAATTTATAATCTGCATAACAATTCCTGAGCCAACATAACTTGCAATGCTTATTCCAACAGCAAGCGATGTATTTCGTGTAACCGTTGATAACATTAATGCAAACACCATATATACAAATATCTCTATGCAAGAAACTAAGAAATACAAAATAGTATATTCTAAGTTGTTTAATTCTCTAACTTCTCCTGCCTGTACATATAAATATCTTAAACCTTCTTCTTTAAAGAATATGTTGCCAAATAAGAAGCCAATTAAAGAGAAGCATAAGCTCGTCACAATTAATATTATCACGGCTGAAAGTATCTTTGAAAGCAATATTTTCCACCTTTTGTTTGGCGTAAATAGTAAAAATTTTATTGTTCCCTTTGATATTTCAGTTGATATTGCAGAGCCCATAATTATAATCATAAAAATTGAAAGAATAAGTAAGCAAAATATTGGTACATATGTATCATAAGTTGCTCTTCCGAGAACTTGCAAACTGTGATGCAGAAATATTATTTTCAAGCCTATATTCGTCCATTTTTATGTTATTTTCAAGTTCCTCTATTTCTTCTAATTTAAGCATTTTGCCAGATATAGAATTAAAATTAGAACTTAAGTTGTTTTTAATTAGTTCTATATCTCTATAAATCTCTTTTTTCCACTCTCCCGTTCCATTATCTTCTTCAAATATTTTATATTTATCCTTCAAATCTAATAAATATTTTTGATTATCATATTCTTCCTGAGAAATTTCTTTAAGTTCAAACTCATTTTCTAATTTTTTGTTTTCTAACTCAATATACTTAGAAAAATCACCCTGTTTTAATATTTCTATCTTTTTATCTAAATTCTCTTTAAGCT
>CANQXO010000106.1 GCA_947627825.1 uncultured Clostridia bacterium | reverse complement strand
GCTCCTTTGCATTTTTCTTTAAGGTACTTACTTAAAGAAAAATCAAAAAACACTTGAATACTATTTATTTCAATAGTTTCAGGTGTTTTTTCTTTACTTCATTTTTTATAATTTTTTTGTTTTAAAAAATAATATTTTATTATTTGTTTTTATTGACATTTCAGTACATTATTGTTATAATTACTGTATAAATCATTTCTTTAAGTAAGTACCTTAAAGAAATTTTTTGCTATTCATTATTGATTCCGCTCAAGCATTTGTTGTAAATAAATTGTTTCAAATCATCCATGTTATTGGTTTCATAATATCTTGTTAATTTTTCTCCAAAATTAACATCTTCTTCCACAGGTATGCTAATAATTCCTTTTCCATTTTCAATCACTATCTTGTTTGCAAATAACATAGCAGTTCTTTTATTTCCATCTGAAAAAAATTGTGTTCTCATCAAATAGCACATAACTGTAATTGCTCTTTCTGTAACATTTTCTATTTTTAGTAATTCATCTATATCTTTTGCCACTTCTTCCTCATTTGGTAACTTGGGTTTCCAATTAGTTCCTCCAATATTTACATCGTAAAGTCTCATTTCTCCTGCTCTATCAATTAAATTACTTCCTATTAAGCTATTAATTGATTTTATAAAATTTAGGTCATTTTTACTTTCTAATGAATTTAAAATAAATATCCATGCGTGCTTTAAATTATTTATTATCTGTATTTCATCAATTCTTAATCTGGCTATATTTCCTCCATCATATAGTTTTTGAGTTTCTGGATAAGTAACATCTAACCCCTCAATATGACAACTTTTCCAAATACTATCAACAATATTTCTTTTAGCCCAAAATATATTTTGTTCAATTGTCATATTATATTTATCTTCCATATTGCGTTTCAATCCTTTCTTTGATTTATTTACAATATAAGTATACAACAGTATTTCGAGTTTGTCTATTAATTTATTAAATATTATTTTTGATATAATAGTTATTGCTAACATATCTGGCAAACTATATACTAAAAAAGACAGACTACATTTCGTAATCTGTCAAAAGAAGAAATAAATCGTATCAACTTTGCAACTAAATAAGTCCCATTTTTTTCATCATTTTCTTTCCTTGTTTCATCATTTTATTTGGTCCCATAGTGCATTCTGCATAAATCATAGCTGCGCCTGTAGCTATAGCCATTCCTGTTAACATTCCTTTTACAAATTTCATTTGATTTACCTCCTAAAACTATTATGTCTTTTTTATATATTTTCTATACCAACAAATTGCTTGGTAAATTGCAATTAAAATTAAAAAAATTGCAAATGCTTTTCTTAAAATACTGGTATTGATTTTGTTTGCTAATATTGCGCCAAAAACTGCTCCTACAACTCCGCTTATTGTCAAGATTAGTGCAATGGGCCATTTCAACATTTTATTTTTTATATTTACAATTGTTGCAATTATTGATGTTGGTATAAAAAATATTATATTGCTAGCTTGTGCTACAAGTTGATTTACATTTAGGAAACATACTAAAAATGTTATAAGTATTGTTCCTCCACCCATTCCCATTCCACTCACTATACCAGAAATTATACCTATTAATATCTCTCTCATTTATTAAATGTTAAAATTGCTGAATAGATTAAAAATATGATAAAGATTAAAGATAGATATTTATCATTAATTATTTTTAAAATTTTTGCACCTATCCAGCCTCCTATTAGACCTCCTATTCCACATAATATCCCCATTTTAAAATCTATGTTTCCTGCTCTATTGTAGAAAAACATACTTGTTAATACCATAGGTAAAATACTAAAAATCGCTATTGCTCTTGCTTCTTTTTCACCTGTTTTTACGAAATATACTAATCCCGGAACTGCTATCATTCCTCCTCCTGATGCAAATAAGCCGCTTAAAAAACCTGTTAGCAAGCCTAATATTATTATTTTACCTTTACTTTTTACGATTTTCTTTATTTCTATATTATTTTCTCTTTTCATATTTTTCCTTTTTTCATATTTTTTCTTTTTTTATATTTTTTCTTTTTTTATATTATTGTCTTTCTCCATATTTTTATTTTTTTCAAAAGTATAATTTTTTATACTTAAAACTTATTTTTCAAAAAATAAAACCCTCTTGTTAATTTTATCTTTAACAAAAGGATTTTTATAATTGTATTTCTTTGGGTTTAATTTTTTTTGATGCTTCATAATTTTGTGCTTCATTCCAACGCATTACTTTTATATCTTTATATTTATCTAATACTTCTTTGTATTTATCGTATTCTTCTTCCCAAACTGTTTCTGGAATTTTGTCAAAAGCATCAAACATTTTTTCCGCTTCTGATAAATATATTATTTGTTCTTGTGGAGACATCTTGTCATATCTTTTGGCGAAAACTGCGAGTTTATCTAAGCTATCGTTTGCTTTTATAAAAGATATAAAGTCTTTTATATTTATGCCTGCCATACGCATTTGTGCAACTGCTGTAGCAATTAAAATAACTATAAACATTAGTAATATAAATATTATTGCTAAAACTGTCATTGATGCTTTATTTCTCCTTATCTTTAGAATTTCACAATTTTATTATAACATTAGTTTTTACTGTTTGCAATAATATTATTATAACTTGCTTTATAATATAGCTTAATTCTACTTCAAAACATATTTAGCAACCTTTATTATAAGATTAGTTTATTTAATCACAATCTCATCATCTTTAGCAGATACTTCTGCAGTTTTGCTTATTTTTCCATCAAGCATTGCTTCTGCAATTTTGTCCTCTACCATTGTTTGAATTGCTCTCCTTAATGGTCTTGCTCCATAAGAATCGTCTGTACCTTTTTTAGCGATTAAATCTTTTGCACTTTCATCAACTTTAAGTTCGATTTCTTGTGCTTTTAATAGTTTATTTACTTTATTAATCATTAAGTCAACGATGCTTCTGATTTGTTCTCCGCTTAGTTTATGGAATACTATAACTTCGTCAATACGATTTAGAAATTCTGGTTTAAATTCTTTCTTTAATTCTCCCATAACTTCTTTCTTTATGTTTTCATACTCCTTATTTTTGTCAGCTTCGTCTTGTGCGCTTGTAAATCCTAAGGTCTTTTTCTCGGTAATCATTCTAGCACCGACATTTGATGTCATTATTATTACTGTATTTTTGAAGCTTACTGTTCTTCCTTGATTGTCTGTAAGTCTTCCATCATCTAATAATTGTAGCAACATGTTCATAACATCTGGATGAGCTTTTTCAATTTCGTCAAATAATATAACTGAATAAGGTTTTCTTCTTACTTTTTCTGTTAGTTGTCCTGCTTCATCATATCCAACATATCCTGGAGGGGCACCAATTAACTTAGCTGTTGAATGAGCTTCCATATATTCAGACATATCTATTCTTATCATAGAGTCTTCTGTTCCAAATAAACTTTCTGCTAATGCTTTTGATAATTCGGTTTTTCCTACACCTGTTGGTCCTAAGAATAAGAATGAACCTATTGGTTTATTTGGGTCTTTTAATCCCATTCTACTTCTTTTTATTGCTTTTGCTACTGCTGATACTGCTTCATCTTGACCAATAACTCTTTGGTGTAAATTGCTTTCCAAATTTTTAAGTTTTTCATTTTCACTTTCTGATACTTTTGCAACTGGAATTCCTGTCCATGCAGATACAACTGCTGCAATGTCATCATATCCAAGATTTTGAACTATTTTGGAATTTTTGTTTTCCCATTCTTTCTTTGTTTTTTCATAATCTTTTTTCATTTCATTTTCTTTATCTCTTAACTTTGCTGCTTTTTCAAAATCTTGAACTCTTATTGCGTCTTCTTTTGTTTTATCTAATTTTTCAATTTCGTCTTTTATTTTTCTAACTTCGTCTGGCTCAGTATAGTTTTTCATTTTTACTCTTGAAGCCGCTTCATCCATTAAGTCCACTGCCTTGTCTGGTAAAAATCTATCATTTATATATCTTGAAGATAATTCTACAGATGCTTTTATTGCTTCATCTGTTATTTTTACATTGTGATGTGCTTCATACTTGTCTCTTAGACCTTCCAATATTTTTATTGTATCTTCTTCAGAAGGTTCTTCTACAGTTACTCTGCTAAATCTTCTTTCTAATGCTGCATCTTTTTCAATATATTTCATATACTCTTTTAATGTAGTTGCTCCAATTAATTGAATTTCTCCCCTTGCTAAAAGTGGTTTTAAAATGTTAGCAGCATCTACTGCTCCTTCTGCAGAACCTGCTCCAACTATTGTGTGCACTTCATCTATAAATAAAATAACATCTTTTGCTTTTTGAACTTCTTTTAAAGCTTTTTTTATTCTTTCTTCAAAGTCTCCTCTATATTTTGCACCT
>CANQXO010000105.1 GCA_947627825.1 uncultured Clostridia bacterium | reverse complement strand
TGATATTCCGTTTTCAAATTTCATGTCACCATATACACCATTTATTGTTGTATCATCTAATGTTACTTTAAATGTGAATTCTTTTTCTTTATCTCCTTCTGTTCCTACTACGGTTTTAGTTACTTGCAAACCACCATATTCCTCTTTTCCGTTTGTAAATTCTGCTTTAGCTTCTTTTCCGTCTTCTATTGTTCCACTTTCTCCATTACTTGTTACTATATAGCCTTCGTTGTTTGTTTCTTCTACATTATATGTTATTTTTATTGGTAAGTTTGTTGCAGTTTTTTCTTCTCCGTCTTTTAATGTAAATGTTGATACTCCATTTTCAAATTGCATATTACCAAATATACCATTTACTGTTGTATCACTTAATGTTACTTTAAATGTAAATTCTTTTTGTCTATCTATTTCTGTTCCTATTACAGTTTTAGTTACTTTTAATTTTCCAGATTCATAATGGTTTAAAAATTTTATAGTTACATTTTTGTCTTGGTCAATTGTCACGTTTTCATTTAATAATTCTGTTAATGTTTCTTCTTTTATTTGTAATTGTCCTTCATTGTTTATAATTTCGTATTTTAATGTGTATTTATTGCTATCATATTTCCAATATCTTGTATCATTATTTTGCACTTCTGAGACTGTAAATAAATATATTCCTGGTTTAGTAAAAGTTATTGTAGGCTCATTATCATTATTAAATGTTTTTAAATGTTGTTCATCAGTATTTAAAATTTCTATTTCTTTTTTGCTTGTAACTGTTGCTCCTTCTGGATTATTTTCATCTGCTTCAAGTGAAAATTTGAATTTTGGTGTGTTGTTATTCCATTCAATTCCACTAATTTCTTTTTTCACTGAAATATTTGTTTCTAATGTTTTTATTGTATTTGTTACAAGAACTTCTATTGATACATCATCAGTATTTTTAAGTACTGTTTGATATTCTTTTTTATTTATATCACCTGGTTCAATATTATTTTCTTCTACCTTAATAGCATAATCAGGGAACCCACCTTTTACACAGTTTCCAGACATTTCTGAGCCTGTATCAACCTTTATTGTTGTTTCAGTTTTGCTTTCCTGTTCTTCTGAGTTTGGTTCAAATATACCTGTGTGGTCATAGTTTCCTTTGTATAGTCCACTTGGAATTATAATTTTTTGACCTGCTATTGTTTTTGATTGGTTACCATTAATTAGAGCATCAGAATTTGATTTGTCAGAAATAGCTCCATTGCTATCTATATATGTCCATGTAGGATTATATTCGCTTCCTTCATTAGTAATTTCTTTTATTTCATAGCTACAACCATTTGGAATACCACTTATTACTATTTGACCATTTCCACTGCTCCATTTTGAATCTCCGTTTTCGTTCTTTTTGTATCCTTTTATAGTTTCGCCATTTGTTTTTACTTTTATTTGTACAGGCTTGCCACTTTCAAATATATAATCTGAGGAAGGTTCTTCTCCATTTACTGAAACTTTAACTTCTTCAAAAAGATTAGTTAAGTCCATATCACTGTTATCTTCTGTTTCTTCTACTTCATATATTTTTTTATCTATTCCATAGATATTATCTTTTTCGGTTTTATGTGTAGTTAGTGTTACTTCAATTGTAAATTCTTCTTCTTGACCTAAGTTATAGTCTTCACCTTCTTGCTTCAATTGTTTATCTATTATTATCATATTATTTGGTTGCTCTATGTATAAAGTTCGAATTACTCCATTTGTTGATATTGCAGCTCCATATGGTGCTGATGTTATATTATTTGATATAAATACTTGGGCTTTTGATAATGCAACTTTTTTGTCATTTTCTGTAGGATTTGCAATTAATGCTACATCTTGAGGATTTTCACTTTCTTCTGTTACTGACAATGTTCTTATCTTTTGATTGCTATTATTCATATCTTCCCAGTTAAACTCACCACCACCTAGCATGGTATTGGCTACATTTACTAATGCACCTTTTGAAGTCTGGAAAGCCATATCTCCATTATCATTTTTTGTATTGTCAAAAATTGCTACACCATTTAGGCTTAAATCTGTTTCTGAAGTTGGGCAACCTGAAATAGCCCCACCATAGTAGCACGTTTCTTGTCCTTTTAAATCTTTTACATTAGAAGTTGTTTCATTATCATAAATTGCTGTCGCTCCAAGTAGAAGATTATCATTTTCGCACATTGTAATTGCACTACCACCAAATATATAAGATATATCTTCTGAAGGAGCTGTACATTTATTATCTGTTATATATCCGGCTAATATAGTTAAATTGCAACCTCCATATGTACGTATGCCTCCTCCAAATCCAGTTGCAATATTGCCTGATATTTCTCCACCTTCCATATTTATAGTTCCTTCATAAGAAGAAATAGCTCCACCACTATTTGATTTATTATTTATAATCTTTCCATTTTTTATATTAAATTCTGCATAGCCTCCAATATATAAAGCTCCACCATGGATGTCAGATGAATTATTACTAATAGTTCCTTCAAGCATGTTTATTTGACAACATCCTTCAGTGTATATGCCTCCACCTATTTTGTCTGCTTTATTGTTTATTATTTCTCCACCTGTAATATTCAAAACAACTGGACTTACTACTCCAGTATCGTGATATATTCCACTATCAGTAACTGCAATTGCAGCTCCTCCATATCCAGATTTGTTCTCTTTAATTATACCTCCAGAGATGTTTAATTTGCCACTACTTATATAATTAATTGCACCACCTAAGTAAGTTGCATAATTGTTTTGAAAAACACCTCCACTTATATTTGTAGTATTTTCTCTATTGCTTCCACCTCTTTCAAAGCTTAAGCCAGCACCACATACAGCATGGTTATTTTCTATAATACCTCCAGAAATATTAACATCCGCAAGTCCTCCAAATACTTCTATTCCTGCACCATAAGATGCATAATTGTTTGAAATTGTTCCTCCTGTTATATTTAGTTTTGGAATGCATTCTGTGTCATCTCCTTTATTGTATACATATATTCCTCCACCATTTCCTATATATCTTTCACTCCAGTCTGGTTCTGGATAACCTCCATCAGGTCCAATTACTACATTTTTCCAAGTCCATACTCTAGTTGGTTGATATTGATAATTTCCTGATATTTCTCCACTACTCATATTTACTACGCCATTTGTTGTAAAAATGCCAGCACCAAATGCACATTGTGTAGCGTTTTCTCCAAAATATGCTACATTTTCTGTGATTTTGCCTCCATTAATATTAACAACAGAATTATAATATGCAAAAATAGCACTTCCTTCTGCAGAAGCTAATGTGCTGTTTCTTGGTTTGTCTTCCACAAGGTGCTGAGCTATATTATGTTGTAATACAGCTTGATTTCCTAGTGTTAGTGTAGCAATGTTTTCGCTATCTTCTTTACTTCCATTCAAATAAATTAAAACCCCATCTGATGGATTAAAGGTTTCGTTAAACTCTATAGCTTCTTCGTCTGTTGTAGGTAAAGCATCTAAGTTTCCTCCACCATCAATAGTAAGATTTTCTATTTCAAGATTAGCACCTTTATTTATATATACAATATTTCCTTCATAATTTTCATCACGCATTAATGTAATATTCTTATTAGTAACACCTTTTATTTTTTTTGTACCTTTTACTTCTAGTTGTTGTGTTACAAGAATGTCATTTTTTACAATAATTATTTCATTTTCTTCTTCTTTTAGGGATTCTTGCAATTCTTCGATTGTACTAACATTTTTTGTTTTCACAGAATCTACTTTAGCAATTGAAATAAATGTATATGCATTGTTAACTATTAATAAATTAATAATTATAAGTAAAGATATAAATTTTTTTTTCATAAATAAATTCCTCCATTTTTAGCTAATTTACCTTATTTTATTTTATCATTTTTTTTTACAGTGTTCAATTACAATCAAATTACAATTGTATTACATTTATATTACAATTCTATTGCATTTTCAATTTTATTCCATAAAAATAAGTGAAAAAGTTTTTACTTTCTCACTCATATATTTTTTCTTTTTATATTTTATTTTTTTAGTACTACTCTTCTTAATTTTACTGCTTTTTAGACTTATTAAAACTTATTAAGATTTTTCAAATTTTCTAGTTCAATGGTTTCATAGAGCAAATATATAAATTCATTGTAATTTGCTTGGTTAATACTGTTTAGCTTATTTTTTCACTTTCAAAAAATGCTATTTTAATGCTACGCCATTGAATTTATTAAAACTTATTAAACTTTATTTTAATTTTTTCGTTTCAATCAATAGCTTATCAAAATCAGATATAATTTTCTGTTTATTATTAAATTTTTATCGTTATTAGTCAATCTATAAGTTCCTTTCTTCATTATTTATTAATATTTTCTTGAAGCTTAC
>CANQXO010000104.1 GCA_947627825.1 uncultured Clostridia bacterium | reverse complement strand
GCGCCACCAATAGTTGTCTTATGTTCACTATCATTGATAGTAGCAGTAACAATTTGACCATTAGTTCCAGTTGTAAATAATACTTGATATTTTGCTGAATTAGTTATTCTTTGTCTAACTTGGTCTATTTTTGTTGGATCATTTGTTGCTGTCTCACCATTATATGTAACTTCTACCTGGTCATCAGGGTTTTTAGAATTACTTGTATTTATAATATTTAACAAGCTTTTTACATTTGAGCCTCTTTGATCAGATTTTTCATAATTTGCAAATTGTTGATTAAATATTTCAACAGCTTGAGCATCCATAGTTGATTCTGCTCTATCTGTTACTGAACTTGCTGCATTTATTACGAAAATTCCTATACTTATTAGTATAATTGAAATTAATATAGCACCTGCTATAATTAATGCTTTTGATGCGTTTTCCATAAAAAACGTTCCTCCTTTGATTAATATTTTTTTGTTTTCTTTTATATTTTAACATTATTTTGCATAATGTCAATATTAAAATCATATTTTTTTAAAATTCTAGCTGTTTCACTTCTATTTTCGATATTCTGCCTAAACTGTTATATTCTATATTTGTACATTCAAATGCAGTAAGCGAAAAGTTTGTGATAAAGCCTTCTAGTCCAGCTCGTTGAAGTGTTTCCATTGGATGTGTTACTTCAACTTTTTCGCCTTTATCGTCCTTTGTTAGCAAAATTATATCTATCTTTATTGCATGCATTCCGGTCATCTATGTATTCTGATTTTTCATTTTTTGGTATTTCATATTTTTCGTTATTATCTATCGCTTTATTTATAATGGTCAATATATCTGCTCCATATATTTCTTTTCCCTTATATTGTTCAAATTGACTATTAAATTCTTTAACATTACTAATTTTCATATTATTATTACTTATATTAACTAAAACAATAATAAGTATAATAAATAAAATTAATAATATATATATAACTGTTTTTTTCATAATAACCCTTATAATATTATAACATTATTTTTTATAATTCGCAACATTTTTATCTTTTTTTATATATTTTTCTTTTATTTTTGATACAATCTTAATGTAATCGACGTAATTCTTCCGGTCTAATTCATTATATGTTATTTCTTCACTTGCAAAAGTAAAATAATATTTTTCCGGCGTTCCGTCAAAATAATCTGCAAGTATTTCTTCTGCCGTTTTTGTATAGCCAGCTATATAGTTTCTTAAAGTAGTTTTACTTCCTATTGATGCCATTGCACCTTTATCACTTTTTAATTCAATTTGAATTTTGTCTGACGGGTTTTGTATATTCCAAGTTTTAGTTAAATTATACATTGTTGCAAAATCTTGAACTGATATCGAATTTAAAGTTTTCGGATTTAGTGGATCATAATAATATCCGTCTTGCCCGCTATCTGCAAATCCAGAAAATTGTGCATTAAATTCTTGTATATCCTCTTGTTTTACTTGTTCATTTACTTTTGCAGAGGTTCTTGCAACGTATGACATTTCATATACAAATAGTGCAAAAATTAACAGTCCGAATTATAAGTCCAGCTGCTATAACTAGTGCCTTTGATGCATTTTCCATACGCTACTTTTCCTCCTTTTTATCTAATTTCTCATGTGTCGTATCTTGTATTTCTTTTAAACCTAATTTCCTTAACCCTTCCTATTGCTCCTGTATTATACTTTATTTCAGCACTTTCTCTATATGAAATTCCGTCACAATAATAAGCGCTTTGCTGCAAATTATGTATAAAAGCATAGCAGTCAGGATAAACTCTAGGCTCATCAGCCCTATTTATTCGTTCTTCTGTAGATAAAGCAGCAATCTGTAATACTTTTTCATCTATTGTTGCATAATCAGTGCTTAATCTTAATTCTCTAACACTATTATCATATCCCTTATACTCAAATACTACATCAACATAAAAATCTACAAAGTCTTTATTTGAATTTTCTGCATAGTTTTGAGAAAGTCCATATCTTTTATTGTTATCTATCGCCATATTAAGCACAGTTACAACATCCATTCCATACATAAGTTTTTTGTTATATGCCTCATATGACTTATTAAATGCTTGAAGTGCTTTTTTATCAGCAGTGTCATAATAACGCTCAGCATATGGCGATGTACTTCTAAATACAACATAAAATAGTGATATTGTAATCATTGCAATTACTATGCCACCTGCTATCAGTAGCGCTTTTGAAATATTCTCCATTAACTTTTGTTATCCTTTCTAAAACCTTTCCTACATCATCGTGCCCATTGTTTCAAATGAAGATATCATACTTATTAATCCTATTGCAACAAGCGGAATAATTAAATATCCGGACAAATAAAACTATCATTGGTGCAAATCCTATTGCTTTTCCTATCATTCCTTTTCTTGAAATCAATTTTTCGTTTGTTGCTTTTCTCTTTTCTTGGTAATAATCTCTTTCAGTATCTAGCTCGTCGAAAGCCTCTCTAATTGGTATTTTTTCAACTGCTGCTTGTAAACTTTCTACTATAGTTATTAATTGTTGATATGATATATCATTTTTAAATTCCTCTAATGCTTCCCATGCACCTGCCTCATAGTTATTTACGCATTTTGTAATTGGAGCTTTAAAGATATTGGCATATCTCTCTAGCCATTCTAATATCATTTCAACATTAACCCTCTCAATTTTCATAAGCATAACTATAATTGTTTGGTATTGCATTACCTCGTCTTCCATTTCGAGTTGTCTTAATCTCTTTTGGAAATATAACATCCAAGTTGGAGCCATATATCCGAATTACAGCCGCCACCATAGAAAGTAAAACTTCAAACCATTGTATATATTCACTATTTATAGTTTGTAATTTTGTATAAATTCTGTTTGCAGCTTTATCGAGTTCGTCGTCTGATGCGTCTTCAAAATATTCAGAATATTTTAATTGTACACGGATTTCATCTTCTGTTATTTCTCTATTTCCTTTAAACATATCTAGGAAAATATTATCTATTTTTGTAGTTTCTGCAGCTTTTGATTCAACATTACTTGCCATAGATATTAAGTCGTATTCTGTTGTAGGCTCTGTATATATATAATCTATTGCAACTGCGTGAACACGGTTTGCTACAAATAATGCTGCGAAAAATACAACTACTACTAATGTTAATTTTGTTACATATATCCATTCTAGCTTGTCTTTTGATGCAGCATCTTTTAATAATTGTGTTAATGTTTTATATTGTTTTGTTCCTTTTTTAGGAATAAATGCATCTACAATTAATTTTATTGGTTTCTTTTTATAAAGTTTTTCCTGCCACGGGTTTTGTGAATCTTTTATATTAGAATTAGAGTTTGTGTCTTTAACTTTTCTAACTAATACATAACATACAAATGTTATTACAACTAGTGCAATTTGCATAATTAGTCCTAATTTTCCGTTATAAAAACTTGATGTAAAGCTAAAGTTTGTTATAGCCCATTTCTTTAATGCCTCTATGAAAAGTATTGGCAAAACAGAAATAACTGCTAAGCTTTGGAAAACGTAGTCTAGTTTATCTCTTTTTAATATTTCAATTTGCATTTCCTGTGTTATATTATTTAAGTTCTTTAAGTATAATGATGCACCTTCTGCTGTTTTTCTATCACCAAATTCACGTGTTAAGTATGAAATTCCAGCAAACTCTTTTAAATATGCGTTTGGTGCTACGTCATAATATTTTTCAAGTTCTTCTTCTGGATCATCTGAAATTAATATTTCGTAAATTTTTTCTCCTTGCCTTGAAACTTCTAGTTCATCGTTTTGTGAAACTTCATATATAGCCTCTTCTACCATGTTGAATTCATGATAAGCATGTCTTATTTCTGAGAAAAATACAACTTGTTGCTTTAATAAATTATTATCTAGTTTACTTACCATTCCTTCTATTATTGTATCTATTATAAATACTTCAAATACTAAAAGGATTGCGAGCAATAGTGGATTAGTTCTTGCAAATACAATAATTAAAATTGTAAGTGGAATTATTACAAATAATGCTTTTGTTATTATTGATGCTGTTTGTCTTCTTGTTTGATACTCATCTTCGATGTTTATAATTTCTAGCCTTCTTCTTAATTTCTTTAAGTATCTTTTAATTCCTGGTATCTTTATATAAATCATATATAATTTTTGATATAACACTTCGGCAGAAAATTTGTTAGTCTCTGTTCCTTTTCTTAACTCTTTAACATATTTCCTATCTCCTCTATTAAGTGCTTTATTAATAATTACATATGCAATAATCAATACTAATAATAAACCAACAGAGCCTCCTAATATATAAAGAATAACTTGGTTGTTCATAAAATGCCTATTGCACCTCCTTCATATGTTCTTTTTATCTATTCTGCTTGTTTTGCTGTTTTTCTAGTTCTTGTGCTAGTCTTTTTTGTT
>CANQXO010000103.1 GCA_947627825.1 uncultured Clostridia bacterium | reverse complement strand
ACTTGACTTTATAAGAGGCATTGCCGTTATAAATATGGTAATATATCATATACTCTATGATATAGTTTTTATTTTTCCTTTTGATATAAAATCAAACAATGTGCAGAAAAGAACTGATGCAATAAGCAAAAATAATACTGCAATAAAATCTGCAAAGAATGGGTAAAAATCCATTACGTTAAATATTTTTTCTATAATAGGAGCTGCTAATCTTTGTTGCTTAATTAATTCATTTTCTCCATAATATCTATCACAAGATAAATTATCCATATTAACAGTTGAATGTGTTAATAAATACCCATAACTTCCAATTAAAACAATAATTAAAGGTACAATAAATATTGGAGTTTTAAAAAATTTTATAAATGAATCTTTATATTTTTCCATGTCTTTCCCCTTTTAATTTAAATTTCTAAAAATTAACTACTATGCAATCTTCCATTTCAACAATTGAGCCTTCTTTTGGCCACCTTGGTAAATCATTTAACCTAGATAAAACTATTGCATTTACATACATACTATCTGTGCCAACTTTAAAATCATAACCATGATATTTAAGAAATTTTATGTTTTCTGCATTTGCTTCGCCTTCAGCAAGAAATGCGCCTTTCCCCCACTGAATATATGATTTCATACTATCTATTGTAATTTCATAATTATCTACATCAAGCTTATTATCATAAAAATGCTTATTATAGTAGTCTAATACCTTATAATGTAAACTATCTTTTTTTATTGTAATAGTTCTTTTCACTGCATCTTGCAGTTCATATTCGCCAATAAATATTACGGGTTTATTTTCTACATCATAATTTTTTTCTAGCTCATTTCCTAGTAAAATCATATCATTTTTCTCTTTTTCATATTTTAAATAATTTATATATTCCCATTTATATGTTTCCTTTACTTGGTAAAAAATTACCAAAAATACAAAAAAGAAAGCCGTATTTTTCAAAATTTTCTTTAATTTTGCAGTTTCTAAATATTGAACAACAATTAGAAAAATCATTGAAACAAAAAGTGGAAAATGTTCACATGTCCTATAATATGCAGCTCTTCCCTGAAGTATTGAAAGTAATATCAAAGTCAAATTCATTCCAAATACAGTTAAAATAATTTTTGCATCTTTTTTCTTTATTGTAAGTACGATTCCAATTATAATTGAAATAATGCAACTTACATCTAATATTGTCATAGGCATATATCCTAAAGCATTTATTACATATGAAATCATAATTGTATGAAATAAATTCTTGATACCACCAATTAGCCCTAGTTCACCATACATAATATTTTTTGCAGGATAAATGCTTACATTTACTTTAAAAACTATCAATACGAGTCTCGTTATTACGAAATTGAACATTAATGCAATAATCAATGGTATGGCAAATTTAAAACCTAATAAAAAATATTGTTTTAAATTTTTAATTTTATCATCTGAAAATACTTGCTTTACAAATAAAAGCAAAAATACTCCCATTACATAAACTACTGCAAAAGCCTCATATGAAGAAATTGCACACCATAGCAATATAATGCCAGCTATAAAACTTTTTATTTTATTTGTTTTCCATGTTTCATTAATTAAAATCAAGCTAGTTGCAATAAAACAAAATCCCATTGCTATGCCTAATCTCATAGTTAATCCGGCATACATTTCCATTGCTAAAGGATATGAAACAAAAGAGCAAGCGAAAACTGTATATGCAATACATTTTATTTTTCCGTTTGATTCAATATCAAACAATGCACAAAATAGAATCGTCGCAAACATCAAAACTAACATAAAAATAAGTGTTAGAAAAAAGGGATAAAAATCGAATATATTAAATATTCTATCTACAATAGGAAAAAATAACCTACCTTGTGCAATTAATTCGTCTCCGTCACAATACCTATCATTTGTAAGTGCATCTCCATTAACAAATTCATGTGTTGATAAATATCCAAAACTTGCTATCACAACAATTATCAAAGGAATTATGAATTTTGGGTTTTTTATAAATTCTATAATTTTTTTCTTATATTTTTCCATTTTTACTTTCCTTTTCTTTATTCTTTAAAGTTTATTCTTCTTTCTTCAACAACAAGCGGTCTATTCATAACTCTTGTGTTTATTGCTAAAATATATTCTCCTAAAAAACCTATAAAGAAAATCTGGAGTGCTCCTAAGAAAAACATTCCAATCAAAAGAGGTATCATTCCTGCTGCAAACATGTCCCAATAAAGTAGTTTTAATATTAAATATATTACTCCAATAATAAAGCTAACCCCTGCAACAATTCCACCAAAAAAGGTTGCAAGCCTTAAACCAATCTTTGTATAAGATGTGAAAGAAAGCATTGCTGCATCATATAATTTATAAAAAGTATTGTGCGTTTTTCCTGCTCTTCTTTTTTCCTGAGTATATAAAATTTCTTTTCTTTCAAAACCAAGCTCTGCAACAATTCCTCTTAAAAAAGGGGTTGGATCTTTTAAATCTCTTAAAACTTCTATAAATTTTCTATCATACAAGCCAAAGCCTGTAAAATGCTCTATTTGTTCAACATCTGACAATTTTTTTATAACCTTATAATATACACTTCTTAAGAAATACATGAATTTCTTTTCTTTGCTCTTGTTTTTTATTCCTATAACAATTTTATATCCATTTTCCCATTCTTTAACAAATTTTGGTATCATTTCTACAGGGTCTTGAAAATCTGCACATATCAAAATTGCACAGTCTCCTGTTGCTTGAAGCATTGCATGATATGGGCTATTAAATTGTCCAAAATTTTTTGCATTAAAAATTGCTTTTATCTTTTCGTTATTTTTGCAAATTTCTTCAATATATTCTCTTGTTTTATCTTTTGAAAAATTATCTATAAAAATTATCTCATAATCATATCCTTCTAATTTTTCTAATTCTGAAACTATTGCTTTACTTATCTCTTTTACGTTCTCCTCTTCATTAAAACAAGGAACTATTACGCTAATTTTCTTCATTTTTTATATCATCCCTTTTTACATCTTTTCTTTATACCATTTTATTGTTCTTCTTATTCCTTCTTTAAAGTCTATTTCTGGAACAAAACCTGTATCTTTTGTTAAATCTGATATATCAACAGATAAATTCATGACTTGATTTTCAGAATACTCTTTATATCCAATTTTCAGCTCTAATTCTGGATTTATCTGATTTCTTATTTCTTCTATATATTCTTTTAAAGTTTTTGATACTCCACTTCCTACACAATATATAGAATTATTTATTCCCTTTTCAGAAACTAAATATAAGGCCTTTGCCATATCTTCTGCGTATAAATAATCCCATATTTGCTCTGCTTTCGTATATTCTGGAGATTCATTTTTTAGCATTCTTCCTATGCTAACATTTGTCATTGTATTTTCTCTATCAAATGGTCCATAAACACTTGCAATTCTAAGCCAAATATGTTCAATTCCAAGTGAATTTGCAAGTTTTCTACTTAAGTTCCCTGCACAAAGTTTTGCAATTCCATATGCGGTATCTGGATTTGTTTCGAGTTTTGGTGAAATTTTTTCTTTTGTCCTTCCGATATTCTGCCTGTGAACCTGTTCCAATAAACCTCTTGCATCCCATTTTTTTTGCAAGTTTTACTGCATCTAAAGTTCCTTCTATGTTTTTTGTTTGCACATAAGTGCTGTTTATATCTCCTTCAGGAGCTCCCTGCCAAGCAAGATGTAAGAATACATCTCCTTTTTCTTCTATTTTTAAATTTTTTAGATTGTGTATACTACATTCTATTTTTTTTACTCTATCACTTTTTGGAATTAAAATGTTTTTTGAAGAGCCTTCCCTTAAAATTGCTAAAATTTCTGCATCTTCATGATTTTTTAGCATATAATCTATAAAATTTATTCCTACTATACTGGTTGCACCAGTTAACACATACTTTTTCATAATATTTTTTCCTTCTTTTAAATATGAACTGCAACTTTTATTAAATCTTCTGGTTTTTCCTTCATTAGATAAATTGCATCTTCTATTTTATCCATTCCATATAAATTGTGAGTTATTAATTTTTCCGGCTCTATTTTATGGTATTTTACCATTTTTAAAAGTCTTTCCATTCTTGCTCTTCCGACCTTTGGCAAGCTCTGTATGAATCGTTTTCCCTGCCATTCCTCTTCCTCCTGAAAATTTTGGGAATTCAAGACTTCCTGTTCCTCCAAAATAGTTCACATTTGAAATTGTTCCAATTCCATATCTTACCATATCTACTGCTTGTTTAAAGGCTTCGTCATTTCCACCTGCGATGATTACACTATCTACTCCTATTCCATTTGTCATTTCTTTTACTTTCTCTACAACATCAACCTCTTTATAATTTAAAACCTCGTTTGCACCAAACTCTTTTGCCATTTGAGCACACTTTTTTCTACTTCCAATTGCAATTAT
>CANQXO010000102.1 GCA_947627825.1 uncultured Clostridia bacterium | reverse complement strand
ATTTCATTATCCTTATAAGTTTCGTAAAATTGTTTCATTCTATAAATTCCAGCTCTATTAAAGCCTTTCATAGTTGGATATTCTCTTTTCATAAATTCTACTAACTTATCTACAAGCTTTTCTCCCCAATTAGAATCGTTTACTTTTTCACTTATATATTTTCCAAAGTCCCAATATAAAGAAATTAATTCTTCATTTCTTGTGTTATAATATATATTTTATTTATTATAGAAAATTAAAAAATATATGTTACTTTTCTTTTATAAAATAGATTTAGTTTTAATTGTATTTAACCATTTATAGCAACAATATATCTTTTATTTATGATAATTATTTGTCCTTTTTTTACATGACCAAGTGAAGAAAGTGAAAATATTCCTTTATTAGTTTGAACTTTAATATAATCTTCATCTATGTCTATTATTTTCCCAGATACTGCATCTTCTCCACCACTTCCAAAAGCCATTCCAGTTCCAGAAACTGTTATTATACAATCCTTGTTTAAATATTCATTTAATATATTTGACATATAACTTACCTCCATTATAAACTATTTCTTCTTAAATATTTTTATATTTTATAAAGTAACATATATTTTTTAATTTTCTATAATTTTTTATTTAGTTCTTTTGATTTTCCTTTGCAATAACTAACTAAGGTCACAATATTTCTTTTTATCTTTTAAAATGCGGTCATGATACCTATCCTCCTCCGAAAAAATACATCCACAATATTTTTGCATATAAAGACCAAGTTCTTTAGCCTTGTTGTGTCCTTCCCAAAATCCTTCTCTAAAATCTCTATATAAAAATTCTATTCCATACTCCTCGCTTAGCTTTTCCATATAATTTTTTATAAACTCATGATTTTGATAAATGCTATATAAAAGAGTGGTTGATACTGCATCATATCCGTTTTCTTTAGCATATTCAAAAGTTTTTCTTAATCTAACTGGATAGCAATAATTTGTGCATCTCGCGTTTAAGTTTTTTACCGCTTCTTTACAAAATGCATCTAAGCCATATTCTTCTTCAAATATGGCTTCTATATTAATCATTTTGCTATATTCTTTTAAACAATCCCTTCTTGCTTTATATTCTGTATATGGATGTATATTTGGGTTGTACCAATATAATGTTGGTTCAATACATTCTTTTCTTAAGGTGTCTATACAATACACACTGCATGGTGCACAGCAAGTATGTAATAATAATTTCATTTAATTCTCCCCTTTTTTTTTTAAATTAAAATTAGCTAAAAAATTATTAATTATCAATTATTAATTATTGATTATAAATTATTAATTTCTATTTGGTTATTGTACTTTTTATTTGTTTCTCTTTTTGGCAAATCAATTCCTAAATGCTTATATGCTGCTGGAAGTGCAATTCTTCCTCTTGTTGTTCTTGCGACAAAACCTATTTGTATCAAATATGGCTCATAAACATCCTCAATTGTTGATACTTCTTCGCCTAGAGTTGTTGCCAAACTATCAACTCCTACTGGTCTTCCTTGATATTTATTTATTAAAGTGTCTAACAATCTTTTATCTATTGCGTCTAAACCTATTTCATCTATGTCTAATTTGTTTAGTGAAATTTTTGCAATATCTAAGGTTATTTCTCCATTTCCTAATACTGAGGCATAATCTCTTACTCTTTTTAATAATCTATTTGCTATTCTAGGGGTTCCTCTTGACCTTTTAGCTATTTCTACAGCTGCTAGTTCGTCAATGTCAATATTTAAAATGCTAGCTGACCTTTTTATTATTGTTGTTAAGTCCTCTGGTTCGTATAATTCTAATCTTTCTACTATTCCAAATCTATCTCTTAATGGTGTTGTTAGTGAGCCTGCTTTAGTTGTTGCCCCTATTAATGTAAATTTAGGCAAATCTAGTCTTATTGATTTTGCTGTTGGTCCTTTTCCAATTATAATATCAAGTGTAAAGTCTTCTAAAGCAGGATATAATATTTCTTCAACACTTTTATTTAATCTATGTATTTCATCAATAAAAAGCACATCAAATTCAGATAGATTAGTAAGCAAGGCGGCTAAGTCGCCTGCTTTTTCTATCGCTGGACCTGATGTTATTTTTATTTTTGATTTCATTTCGTTTGAAATTATATTGGCTAAAGTTGTTTTTCCTAATCCCGGTGGACCATATAGTAAAACATGGTCAAGGGGTTCTTTTCTTTTCTTGGCTGCTTCTATATAGACCTTCATGTTTTCTTTGACCTTAGTTTGTCCAATATATTCATTTAATAATTTGGGTCTTAATACATTTTCTTGTTTTTCTTCTGTTTCGTTTTCTAGACCCGGATTTGTTAAATCTTTATTTTCCATTTTCATTTCCTTACGCAATGATTATTTAACTTTGCTATAAATTATTTATAATTATGGCAAATGTCTTTTGCTTATGGTTGTTATTTTGCTTTATCTTATTTTTCTTTATCTTCTAATAATAATTGTTTTTGTTTGTTTTGTTTTAAAATTTCTTGGTTATATCTCTTTATTTGTTTACTTCCTAACCCAATAATTGCAATGATTATAAGTGCTAATGATAGAGCTTTCCATAATCCATCATTTATTAAAATAATTGTAAATAATCCTATTGTTGTACTTATTCCATATAAAATGTACACTGCTTGCTTTTGCGTATAACCTTGTTTCATTAATCTATGATGCAAATGTCCTCTGTCGGCACTAAAGACTGCTTTTAGTGATTTTCCATTTACAATTCTTCTAACTATTGCAAATAAAGTATCAAATATTGGTAAACCTAGTATTAATACTGGTGCTATTAATACTATTAAAGTTACTGTTTTTGCTACTCCTAAAATTGCTATTACTGACATTGAATATCCTAAAAATTGTGCTCCAACATCTCCTATAAAGGTTTTTGCTGGGTTTGCATTATATGGTAAAAATCCAAGTATAGAACCTGCTAATGCTGTTATTAAAACTATTGATATTACTGGAGAATCATTTGTTGCAAATATTAAAAGTAAAAATATACATGATATTAAAGTTATTCCTGATGATAACCCGTCCAATCCATCAATTAAATTTATTGCATTGGTTATTCCTACTATCCAACCCACTGTTAATATAAAGCTTATTGCTTCTGGCAATATTCTTCCACTAATATCTTCTATTCTTATTCCAAATGAATAAATTACTATTGCTGCAACTACTTGTGCTATTAACTTTTGAATTGGTTTTAAATTTTTTACATCATCTAAAAATGCAAATATACTTAGTATTATAATTCCTATTAAAAATCCTAATAGTTTCATTTTGTAGTTTTCTGTATCATTTAAGTCAAGCTTTCCTTCTATTGACATGGTAATTACTAAGTAAATCGCTGACACCATAAATCCTGAAATAACTGCTAGTCCTCCAATTCTTGGCATTGGTTTTTTATTTACTCGTCTGTCTTCTGGCATGTCTATGGCCCCAACTTTTTTTGCCAACTTTATTGTGTATGGTGTAATTACAAATGATGTTATACATGCTAACAAAAATGCAATTGCAATATCTCCCCACATAATATTTTCCTCCATTATTTTTCTACTTTTATAATTCTATTATAACATAGGTAATCGTTGGTACAGAGTTTTAATTTTCGTTTTCGTTTTATTTTTAGTGCTAGTTTTCATTTATTTTTTTAGTTCTAGTTTTCGTTTGTTTCTCTAATTCCGTTATATTCTTTTATTAAGTACAATGGTCTATTTTTGGTTTCATTAAAGATTCTTCCTAAATATTCTCCTACAATTCCAAATAAAAGTATTTGAATTCCTGAGAAAAACAATATTAATAGAATTGTTGCTTGGAATGCTTGTATTACAACTCCTGTTACACAACATTTAACTATTACATATATGAAATAAATAATTAAAGCTAGAAATGTTGGTATTGCTATGTATGTTGAAATTCTAAGTGGTGATGTTGTAAATGAAGTTATTCCATCTATTGCTAAGTTTATTAATTTTTTATAATTCCATTTTGTTTGTCCTGCTATTCTTGGGTCCCTATTATAATAAATTGCTTTTTTATTATAGCCTATCCAACTGAACATACTTTTTGAGCATCTTTGAGACTCTCTAAGTTTTTTTAATGCATTTACACATCTTCTATCTAATAATCTGAAGTCTCCTGTATCTTTTTGTATTTCTATATTGGTAAGTGCTTGCAATACTCTATAGTACATTTTTGATGTAAACTTTTTAAGCCAGGTTTCTCCTTTTCTTGATTTTCTTTGTGCGTATACATCATCATAGCCCTGCTCCCAGTATTCAATCATTTTAGGTATTAGCTCTGGTGGGTCTTGCAAGTCTGCATCCATAAATATTACTGCATCACCTGTTGCATAATCCATTCCTGCTATCATGGCTGTTTCTTTTCCAAAGTTTCTTGAAAAATCTACATAAGAAATTCTTGAATCTTTTTCTCTGTATTCTTTGATTAATTCCAAAGTTTTGTCTTTTGAACCATCATTTACAAAAA
>CANQXO010000101.1 GCA_947627825.1 uncultured Clostridia bacterium | reverse complement strand
TTCAATTCATCTGGATTATGATATATAAAATTATCTCTTTCATCTAAATCTAATTTTATAATATGATCTTCCTTTACACCTTTTTCTATAAGATAATTTTTAAAAATTGGATCTAATAAATATGATTTTCCACATCTTCTAATTCCTGTAACAATTTTTACAAGACCATTATCTAATCCATCTATAAGTTCCTTTAAATAAAAATCTCTTTTTATTTCCATTTAGACCTCCTATTACGAATTTTTTCCGTTTTGGGATTTTTTTCGTAATATTATTTTATCAAAAAAAATTTTTTAAGTCAATTATTTCATTACGAATTTTTTCCGTTTTGGGAACTTCTTCGTAATTTATGTATTTTAAGAGTATCAGTATTTTTTTCTAAGGTTTACGCTTAGTTGCATAGGACTATTGTAAAATCAATTCTTCTAGTGTCCTTATCAGCAGATATTACTTGTACTTTTACCTTATCCCCTAGCTTATAAACTTTACCTGTATGTTCGCCAATTAAAGATTTGCTAGCATCATTATAAATGTAGTAATCGTCATCTAGATTTTCAAATCTGATTAAACCTTCAACCGTATTGTCGAGTTCTACAAAAAATCCAAAATTCGTTACACTAGATATTATGCCCTCATATTCTTCCCCAATTCTTGACTCCATATATTCAGCCTTTTTCATATCTTCGCTTTCTCTTTCAGCCTTGGTTGCATTTAATTCACATTCAGAAGAAATGTCGGCATACTTAATAGATTGTTTTGCATATTTATTTTTTAATGATTCATCTACATTGTAATCACATTCTAAATACTCACTAATAACCCTGTGGATAAATAAATCCGGATATCTTCTTATTGGAGATGTAAAATGGCAATAAAATTTACTTGCTATACCAAAATGTCCCCTATTTTCAGCTTCATATCTAGCCACTTTTAAAGTTCTTAAAATTAAGTTGCTAACAACTTTTTCTTCATCTTTCCCTTTGACTTCATCTAGCACTTGTTGAAAGGCTTTTGGCTTAATATCATCTTTTTTCCCTTTAATTCTATACCCAAAATTGTATAAATATTTGTTAAGTTCAGAAATTTTATCTTCCTCTGGCTTATCATGAACCCTATAAATAAATGGAGCATTAAGCCAGTAAAACCTCTCCGCTACCGTTTCATTAGCTGTAAGCATAAACTGTTCAATAATTTCATTTGCAAAATTCGTATCATATTGTTCTATTTTTATTGGATATCCAAATTTATCTAATGTAATTTTGCTTTCAGGAATATCTAGTGATAAATAACCCTCTTTGTTTCTTCTTTCTTTTAAAATTAATGCTAACTCCTTCATTGTATCAAAATGATTAATGTACTTTTCATACTTTTTTAATACTTTTGAATTTCTCCTTTGTATTATATCGAATACGACATGATAATTCATTCTTTCGGTTACATTAATCACACTTTTTTGAATGTCAGAATCAACCACTTTTCCACTTTTGTCAATCGTCATAATACAAGAAATTGCATATCTATCTTCGCCATGATTTAAACTACATACCCCATTAGAAAGTTCCTTTGGAAGCATTGGAATAACTCTATCAAGCATGTATACGCTTGTGCCCCTTTTTATAGCTTCTTTATCTAGATTGCTTTTTTCCTTTACAAAATGGCTAACATCTGCAATGTGCACTCCAAGTGTATAAGTTCCATCATCATTTTTATTTACACAAACAGCATCGTCTAAATCTTTTGCATCCTCTCCATCTATTGTAAACATTTCTTGTTTTCTTAAATCTAGTCTTCCTTTTAGTACAATCTTTTCTTTTGAAACTTTTTTAGCCTCATCTAAAACTTCTTGTGGAAATTCACTAGGAAGCCCAAAACTTTTAATTATGGAAAGCATGTCTACACCAGTTTCATCTTTAAAGCCTAGAATTTCTTTTATTTTGCCTTCTGCTTTTCTATCTTTTTCAGGGTACTTTGTGATTTCAACTACAACCTTTTGATTTGTTTTAGCTTTGCCCCAACTTGATTTAGATATAAATATATCTCCGCCTATTTTTTTATCGTCCGGAATAACAAACCCAAAGTTTCTACTCTTTTTAAAAGTACCAACGACTTGCTTTGTTTTTCTTTTAATTACTTTTACAATTTTGCCCTCTATATGACTGTTTTTTCTGGATTCGCCTTTACTATTATTTACACTTATTGCGCCTTTTTCATATCTTTTTTTATTAAATCTATCATTAGTAGATTTATCTCTATCTATCAAAATTATGCTTACAATGTCTCCGTCCATTGCATTTTTAGAATTTTCTTTTGAGATAAAAATATCCCCAGTTTGATTTTCTATTTTGACAAATCCAAAACCTCTTTCATTGGCAATAAAAGTGCCTTCTATTAATTCCATATTTCCCTCTTTATTGTTAATATTTCTTGTTATTATTTACTCTTTACTATTATTTTTGTCTATTATTTTTATATAATTACATATATTTTATGACTAAAAAATAATGCATATTTAAAATATGCACTATCTATATAACAAATGCGATTACTGTAACAATACTTAAGATTGCAAAAGTTACTCCTAAAATAATAGTATTTCTTTGAGTTTTACCTGATTTTGTTCTTCCCTTATTTTTTTGATAATACTTATTTGTTCTAGGATTTTCATAAGTATCTTCTGCAGAATTACTATTATCCTTTGATTGAAATGTTGTAATTAAAATTAGTGCAATGCATACTACTATGTAAACTGCTAATAATATATTTCTTACTATTGTCATTTTTATACTCTCCTATTTTTATAATAATTACTTTTATTAGTAACATTATTTAGTTTAACACATTTTTTAGCAAAAATCAAGGGTTATAATTTATAAAGTTTAATATGCAATTTTTCCATATTAACTCTTGATAAAAGAACAACTACAATGAATAATGCATTAACGAATAGAAAGTATTTAAAAAAATACTTCATATTCTTTTTTTCTTTATAATTTAGTACAAATATATTATGCAACACTAATTCAACAATTCCATATAATATAAGTGGAATTACATAGAAATAATGGTGTCCACAATAACAAATCCTGCCCAAAATAATACCAATAATCAAAATATGTAAAATTAAAGTTATTCCTAATATATTATCAATGTATTTAGTCTTTTTTTCAACTAATATCCCTACAACATATACAAGAAGTAATGATATAGACATATAAGTTAAAAATAATATTATTATATTTACAATTTTATTAAGACTAAAATATGTAATTAGGTCTAAAATTAGCAATATTATAGCTATTATTTCAGTTTTGTCTAACCTAATTTTATCTAATTTTAGGTCTTTAATCTTTTGACCTAAACTTTTCCTTTTATTATGTTTTACTTCTTTTTTAGAACTCATTTTTTTCAAAACTACCCTTCTACTTTTTCAAACATATCTTTTCCAACTCCACATACTGGGCATACCCATGTATCTGGTAAATCTTCAAATTTAACTCCTTCTACACTTTCATCATAAATATGACCACAAATTGTACATTTATATTTCATAATTCTTTCTCCTTTCAATTTGAATTTTATCATAAAAAAATATATCATTCAATAGTTATTTTATACATTTCTCAATAGTTATATGTTAGATTCTCGCTTTTTGTTCACTTATTATTCCCTCTTTATACACAAATTGTTATTTTTCATATCCCGGTTTCTTTAGTAGTTTAAACATATTAGTTTTGTATTTTTCAACTCCCGGTTGGTCAAAAGGATTTACTTCTAAAAGTTCTGCAGACATTGCTACTGCCTTTTCAAAGAAATATATAAGTTCTCCAATTGCTTCTTCATCTAATTTTTTCAAATTAATTAGTATATTAGGAACTCCACCATCAGTATGTGCTTTGATAGTTCCTTCCATAGCTTTCTTATTGATGTATGATAATTTTTTGCCTTTTAAATAATTTAAATTATCTAAATTATCTTCATCAAAATTAATTACTATATCTGTATTGCTTTCCTCAATGTTAATAACAGTTTCAAACATTAACCTTCTACCTTCTTGGATATATTGTCCCAAAGAATGTAGGTCAGTTGTAAACTCTGCCCCAACTGGGAATAACCCCTTTTCTTGCTTTCCTTCACTTTCTCCAAATAATTGCTTCCACCATTCTATCATGTAATGAAGTTTTGGCTCATAAGCAACTAACATTTCGATTGATTTATCATCCTCATATAGCATATTTCTAATAACTGCATATTTATAACACTCATTGTATTTTAAAGATTTATCAGAATATTTATCTTCTGCAACTTGTGCACCCTTCATAAGTTTGTCTATGTCAAGTCCACTTGCAGCTATTGGCAATAAACCTACTGCTGTTAAAACAGAAAATCTTCCGCCAACATCATCTGGTATTACAAAAGTTTCATACCCTTCTGAATCAGCTAAAGTTTTTAAAGCACCTTTTTTCTTATCTGTTGTAACATATATCCTTTGTCTAGCTTCTTTAATTCCATATTTATTTTCAATGATTTCTCTAAAAATTCTAAACGCTATTGCAGGCTCTGTTGTTGT
>CANQXO010000100.1 GCA_947627825.1 uncultured Clostridia bacterium | reverse complement strand
AGCAACAGGTGCTACATATCAATTTATGGGAAAGACATATGCAAAAGGACCAGTAAATGTAGAAAAAGAGCCAGTAACATTCTATGATGCTGACGGAAGAAATACATATAAAAATGCATATGCTGCATTTGCTATATTAGAAAATGCAAAAACACTAGTAGCAGAATCAGCATACAGAAACTTAAAAGAATTAATGATAGAATTGGAATACTTTACAGAAGATGAATTAAAAGAACCAGTTGAACAAGTGTTAGAATGGTTTATGCCAGGAAATAAAGAAGAAGAAAACTTGTTTAAAAAGCCAAATGAATATGGTATATTTGTTAAGAACTCAAGCAAGCAAAACATAATAGCACCGGGAGATGGTGAAGTTATAGCAGTAAATGGAGATTCAATAACAATCAAATTTTCTAAATTAAATGCAGGAAAATTAAGCGAACTAAGAGGAATGTTTGAAGATAGGTTATTTACAATAAAAGATACTGATATCATTGATATGCAAATGGTTATCTCTGGAATAAATCCATCAGTATCAGAAGGACAAAAAATCACTTACAAACAATCAATTGGAACAGCATCAAGAGATGAAGTTCAAGTATATATGAAATATAGTGATGGTTCAATAGTAGATGATGTAACAACATATATGGACCAAAAATTAGAAGAACCACCAAAAATTGATGAAATACCAGAAGGAGTAGAATAGTATCAATGAAAAAAGATTCGAAAAATATATTAATAATTATTTCGATATTAATAGTTTTTGCAATAATTATAGCACTTTGTATTTATATAGTTAAAATTATAGTTGAAAGCAAGGACGAAACAGAAAAATCTGAGAATACAGCAATCATTACAACAAATAATACTGAAGAAGATTTAGACAAAGCAAGAGATGAAAAACTTAGTACCTCAACAGAAACAACAAGAATAAAAAATTATATAGGAAGATTTTTCTCAGAATTAGAAGCAAGAGACTATGAGAAAGCTTATGAAAGTTTGTTTGAATCTTTTAGGAATAATTATTTTCCAACTATTGAAGAATTTAAAAATTATGTAGTAGACAAATATCCAAGCAATATGGTGCTTGAATACATTAATGTAGGTAGAGAAGGCGACATCTTCGTAGTAAGTTTAAAAATAATAGATGGACTAAATACAACAAATGCAATAGAGCAAAGAATAGTAGTTCAAGAAAAAGACTTAAACAGTTATAGCATCTCTTTTCAAGTAAATTAGTAACATAGGAAAGGGGGAAATCCTAAAAAGGGGAAATCCTAAAAAGGAGAAATCTAAAAAGGATTGTACAAAAAAATGAATTTAAATTCTAGAATAATATTATCAGTACGACAATTTTTTAAAAAATATAAAAAAGTGATTTTAATTGTTGCTGTTGTATGGGTAGGAATATTTTTAATAAATTTATATTTAAAAAATATGCCTCAAAAAGTTGAACTATCTAAATCATATACCCCAGATACGCCAGTAATGGATGAGGGAGATGTTGTGCCAACAAGACTTGTAAATAGTGTAAAAAGCACAATAGATGAATATTTTAACTATTGCAACAATAAAGAATATGATAAAGCTTATAATATGCTAACAGACGATAGTAAAGAATATTTATACAGCAATGACATCAGTGGTTTTAAAGAATATATTGATGAAATATTTACAACTAAAAAAATATACAATATACAAAACTACTCAAACTTGAATGATGTATATATATATAATTTTAATATACTTGACGATATAACAGCCACAGGTTCGACAGATGATTATAGCGTATATCAAGAAAAGTTAGCAGTACACAATACAAAAGATGGACTAAAAATATCAAATAAGAACTATATAGGAAAAGAAGAAATCGGCAAAGAAACAGAAAGTGATTACTTGAAAGTAAAAGTCTTAGAGAAAAATATGACATACAGAAGAGAAGAAT
The DNA here is from genome assembly GCA_947627825.1 of uncultured Clostridia bacterium. The sequence continues at coordinate 2,651 of CANQXO010000100.1, read as the reverse complement.
ATTCAATAGAAATAAGGAACAAAACAGATACTTATATAGTAATTTCAGATGATATATCATCTGAACAAGTTACATTAACATTAGGAAATCAAAGAAGAAATGCTTTAAACACTGCAAATGCTAATATAGTATTGTTACCGAGAGAAACAGCATCAGTAAGTGTTTTATTCGACAAATATTATGACGAAAGTGTTAAAGCAACAGAAATTAACTTCAATGATGTAAGAATGTTTCCACAACTTACAAACGAAATTATAAATGAAGGAGACAGAACGGGATTAATAAGAGCTATAAGTATGAATATTCCTTTATAAGGATATTAATATTAATTGAAAAAATCTTTATAACAACTTTAGTAATGAATAGCACTTGTTAAAAGATATAATTAAAATTCATAAAAAATACCTAACAACATATAATTTGTTAGGTGTTTTTTTAGTTAAACAAAAGAAATTAATTCTAATTAGATTTTGTCAAATAAAAAGTAAAGGAGAAAAGCCTTAATATGAAAAAAATTATAAAAGTTTTAGCAAAAACTTATATATTAATCACTATCTTATTATTTTTATTAACTAGTTCAATATTAGCAAATACAGAAGAGGAAGAAGAAAAAATATTTTATCAAAACCTATTAGAAGAATTAAAACAAGAAAATAATGAAATACCCACAGGCAATACAATAGAAAAACCAACTATAAACTCAAGAAGATATGCAATATTTGATAGAAATTCAAAAAGAGTAATCTATGGTAAAGATGAAAACAAACAAACAGCAATGGCTTCAACTACTAAAGTAATGACAAGTCTTATCGTGCTAGAAAAATGTAAAGATTTAAATGAAGTAGTAACAATTAGTGGAAAAGCAGCAGGAACAGGAGGCTCCACATTAGGAATACAAAAAGGAGACAAAATAACAGTAAACGACTTATTATATGGACTTATGCTAAGGTCTGGAAATGATACTGCCGTAGCACTTGCAGAATATATAGGTGGAAGTGTAGAGGAATTTGCCCAATTAATGAACGAAAAAGCTACGGAAATAGGACTAAAGGATACACATTTTGTAACTCCTCATGGACTAGACGACCCAAATCATTATACCACAGCTTATGAACTAGCATATTTAGCAGACTATGCTTTACAAAATGAAAAATTTGCAGAAATAGTAAAAACACAAAAAGCAACAATATCAATAAATGGCAATCCAAGAGAGATAAATAACACAAATGAACTATTAATGTCAAATGTCGAAGGTGTTTATGGTGTAAAAACAGGATTCACAAATAACGCCGGAAGATGTTTAGTAACAGCAGTAAAAAGAAATAATATGGATTTAATAATTGTAGTATTAGGAGCAGATACAAGAAAAGATAGAGCCAAAGATAGCATAAAATTAATCGAATACGCATATAAAAAATATAGGGTAGAAGATGTAGAAAGTTTTGCACAAAAAGAGTTTGAAATGTGGAAAAACATTAATCAAAAAAGGATATATATAAACAAAGGAAGCGGGAATTTAGACTTAGAACTAAAAGGTTTAGAAATAAAGCAAATAATTACTGAACAAAATCTATCAGCAGAAATTAATACAATAAACTATTTAGAAGCACCAGTAGAAAAGGGCAGAAAAATTGGAACAATGATTATAAAAAATGGGGAAGAAATACTAGAAGAAGTAGATATAGTAGCAAGTAAAACAGTGGCAAGGAGAGGATTACTAGATTACTTTTATATTTTTGCAAAATTAGTAAATTAAAATAGGTTGAATAAAAACTAATCCAATTTTGTAAAGTAATCCAATTTGTATCAGTTAAATTGCATTTAAAACTTGACAATTAATGAAAAATTTGTTAACATTATAATGCGTTGCATTAAAAATTTTTATAAGTAGTAGTTTTAAAAGCAAGTAAAGCAAGTATAGTAATAAAATAAATAGTAAAGTAAGTAGTAAAATGCAGGTATAGTTTAGTGGTAAAACATAACCTTGCCAAGGTTAAGTTACGGGTCCGATTCCCGTTACCTGCTCCATTTTTTTATTAACTTAAAGTGAAACTTTATTTTATATGTTGCTAATAAGTTAATATGGCGCCTTAGCCAAGCGGTAAGGCACGAGTCTGCAAAACTCTGATTCATCGGTTCGATTCCGATAGGCGCCTCCAAAGTATTTTAAAATTCCACAGATTTTTAAGAATTCTGTGGAATTTTCATAACTGTCCAAAGCTTTTTATATCAAGTGTTCCAACTTTTTTATAATTTCTTTCAATTTTTTATAATTTTCCAAAACTACATTAACACTACATTAATTTTTCATAAAAAATACATTAACATTTTTTATAGGCATTAACAAATAGGCACTTTGGGAATAAGGCTTTTTATATAAAAAATTACTCCTCCAGTCCGAATGCTTGGTTTTGATTTTAATATTTTTTATGGAATATATAATATAATTTATTTGTAAAAATATATTGACTTTTGCAAACATATGTTTTAGAATATGAGCAAAGTTTACACAAGGAAGGAATGAAGTTATTTATGAATAATCACACCAATATTGAACCAATGAATAATGACTTAAATTTAGTAAAATATGAAACAGTTGATATTAAGAATTTAATTTATTGCATTAGAGGAAAACAAGTTATGCTAGATAG
>CANQXO010000099.1 GCA_947627825.1 uncultured Clostridia bacterium | reverse complement strand
CAATTAAATGAAAAATATGCATCAATGTCATTAGGAGATTCGGTTGCAGTAAAAGACGGATTAGTGTTAAACATAGACACAGCAATGATGGATAAGAAAGAAGAAGAAGGATGGACTAAAGATGAAATAGAAAAGGCACTAGGAGATAATGTAACACTACATAATTTTGATGACGGAGATTTAGGAACTAAAAGTGGATTTAGTGAAGATGGATTTTTATTTGATGGTAAAGATGACTATATATCCATAGCGAATAATACGATATTAGATGATTTATTTAATAAAGGATTTACCTTTGAATTCTTAGGCGAATGTAAAGGCTTGTATAAAGATTATTATGACGAGACATATAGTAGAGAAGATACTAACGGGTGTTCTTTTCTATCAATTGATAATTCAAGTAGAGTGGGTGGACCACTTTCTAATTTAAGTTTTAGTCGGTTTCAATGGTCAGAATACTTTAGTAATATATGGAAGCAATAGTATATTTTCTGAATGGTCTAACAATACATATGGATCTACTTTTTATATACAATCCGGATTTAAGATGAATACACTCGTGAATTTTAGTTTTACTCTTAATTTATCTGAAATAGGAGATAGCATTGATGTAAATAAAAAAGCTTACAGAGAATACAAACTTTCACTTTATGAGGATGGTGTCTTAGTTAAGTTCTCTTATTTAAATGTTGAGCAATGGGAAGAATTTAAAAAGAATTGTAAAACTTATAGTGCTGATTCATTTTTTCTTGGGTGTACAAGAAATAGTGATAATATTGGTGGAAAATATACTAGTTATGGAAAGATGATTCTAAAAAATTGTAGATTCTATACAAGACCGCTTAGTGATGATGAAATTAAGCTAAATTATGATACAAGATTAACCTATGATGAAGATAACAGCTGAACTAATTACATTGTAAAAGATAGGTATGAAATTTTGTTACATAGGACAAAACTGTACCATTTATATTTCTAAAAAATTGACAAATATAAAAAAATAACTGTATAATTAAACACCGTGAAAAAGTATATTTCTTTAAGTTAGTTACTTAAAGAAATATTTACAAAATTATTATAACAATAAAAAGTCAAAATATCAACCAAAAATTAAATAATAAAAGATTATTTAAAGAGATAAAAATTATCAAAAATGATAATCACAAAAACACTTGAAACTATTGACATAAACAGTGTTCAAACATTTTTTGATTTTTCTTTAAGTAACTAACTTAAAGAAAAAACGAAAAGGAGCGTAAAAGCATGAAAAACAAAGGAATAACACTTGTTGCATTGGTGGTAACAATAATAATTATGTTAATATTGGCCGGAGTAGCATTAAGAGTAATTTTAGGTGATAATGGATTATTTAACTTGGCTAAAAAGTCAACAGAAGCTTATCAAATATCTAGTGAAAGAGAATATTTAGAACAAAATATATTATCATTACAATTGGAAAAATATACGACAAATGTTAGCTCAAATAAATTGGGTAAAAGTTTAGTAGATAAAAATCTAAAAAATAGTAGTGTATGGGATGTGGTATTAAAAAAGTCAGAAAATAAAACTTATGGAACAGGTTGGAACTATGTAGAAAAAGGAACTGAATTACCAGACTATGGAACAACTAAAAGTGGATGGTTAGTAAATTATGAAACAGGAGAACTAATACAAATAGATGAAGACGAGTATTTACCATTATCAGCAGGGGATATGTTAGCAGTAAAAGATGATGATCACTTGATAATAAATGTGGATTCTACAATAGTAGATTCTAACATTCAAGCAACAAAAGAGAATCTAGAAAAACAATTTGGCGTAGGTGTAAAATTATATGGATTTGATTTAGAACATCCAAGTGAAAACAGTGGTTTATCTAGTACATCATTCAATTTTGATGGAGAAAATGACTATATAGCAATAGATTATAATTCAGAAAAACAAAAAAATGCAATTAAAAACAATGGATTTACATTTGAGTTTTATGGTAAATTAGGAGAAAACAAAGGTAATAATAGTGGACTATTTGGATATCGGTCATGCAGAAAAAACAATGTATAGCCCATTGAGATTACTGTATCATAAAGGTGAAAATAATCAAATATTTTGGTCAGCAGTTGGAAATGGTGATGCACTCTCGGATTTTTGTAATCCATCTTATAGTTATGATATCTGGTATCAGTTAGAAAACAGACAATTAGATGGAGATATTTATTTAACAATTACTTTAGATACCTCAAAAGAGTATTCAAAAAGTGATGAGTATTATAAAGAATTAATATATTATGATGGTGATAGCATCAAAAAAGAAGGAAAGTTTTATAAACAAACACTTTATCTAAATGGAAATAAGTTAAAAGAACGGTGATTATAATGTCGAATCATGGAAATCATTTTTTGATATAAGTGGAAACTATTTAGGAGATTTTTGTATAGGAAGGGCGGGAACAAGAGTTTCGGATGGTTTAAGTTGGTCATATGCGAAGATGAACGCTTACTGCTTAAGAATTTATAGTAGAGCTTTAACAGAAGAAGAAGTAATGAAAAATTATACTAAATCAGCTGAATATCATTCTATGACAGAAAACAATTAAACCAACTTTTTATAATCCTTATATCATATAAAAAAATTATTAACTTAAGTATAATTACAGAAATTCTATTGATTTTTTGTTAAATATATGATAATATATTTAAGGTAAACCTTTTACTTAGTCTTAGGTAAAATACACCACTAAGGCTCAGCTAAAGGAAAATTGTTTTAAACAATAAATCTTAAATAAGGAGGTGTACAATTATGATGACAAAGGAAAGAAAAGACGAAATTATCAAAACCTACAGGAGAGATGAACATGACACAGGTTCTCCAGAAGTTCAAGTAGCTCTTTTAACAGAAAGAATTGCAGAATTAACAGAACATCTTAAAAACAACCCTAACGATAATCATTCAAGAAGAGGATTATATAAAATGGTTGGAAACAGAAAAAATCTATTAAACTACTTGTCTAAAAAAGACATTCAAAGATACAGAGACATAGTTGCTAAATTAGGATTAAGAAAATAAGATACATTAAAGCGAGCATATTAGATTTTCTAATGTGTTCGCTTATGTTCAATTTAAGACAATTAATTAAAATTAATTCCAAAATCAAATAAAACACAATTAAATTATTTATTCATTAGTTAAATTTTAAAAGTAATTAATTAAGACGAGTAGCTTGTATGAAATAGATTAAAATTAATCTATTTCATAGAGGTTACAGTCTAATTAATTACAAAAGAGGAGGTATTTATGTTTAAAATTTATGAAACAGAATTAGCAGGAAGAAAGCTAACAATTGAAACAGGAAAATTTGCAAATCAAGCAAATGGAAGTGTAACTGTTAGATATGGTGATACTGTTGTTATGACCAATGTAACAGCATCAAAAGAGCCAAAAGAAGGAGTTGACTTTTTCCCATTATCAGTTGATTATGAGGAAAAATTATATGCAGTAGGAAAAATTCCAGGAAGCTTTAATAGGAGAGAAGGAAAACCATCTGACAAAGCAGTATTAGTTTCAAGAGCAATTGATAGACCAATTAGACCACTATTTCCAAGTGACTTTAGAAATGATGTAAGTATAACTAATACAGTATTATCTGTTGACCAAGATTATAGTCCAGAAGTATGTGCCAATATTGGTACTTCAGCAGCATTATCTATTTCTGATATTCCATGGGCTGGACCTACTTCAGCAGTTCAAGTTGGATTTGTTGATGATAAAATAGTAATTAATCCAACAGAAGAAGAAAACAAAAAAAGCAGACTACATTTAACAGTTGCAGGAACTGAAACTAAAATAACCATGATTGAAGCTGGTGCTGATGAAATACCAAATGAAACTATGTTACAAGCAATAAAAGAAGCACACAAAGAAATTATAAAAATATGTAAATTTATTTCTTCAATCAAAGAAGAAATAGGAAAGCCAAAATTCGAATATCAATCTTTCTCTATTACTCCAGAGTTTTATGAAGCAGCAAAAACTAAGTTGGGAGATGCAATGTATGAGGCAGTTCAAAATACAGATAAAGAAACTAGAAATGATGATGTTGATAAAGTAGCAGAAGAAATAAAAAATCTAGCTATTGAAATGTATGGAGAAAATGCAGAGCAAGAACATGCCTTTGATATTGCTACAACAGTACATGACTTAGAAAAAGAATGTGTTAGAAAAATGATTTTAACAGAAAATAAAAGACCAGATGGTAGAGCAATAGATGAGATTAGACCATTAAATGCGGAAGTTGCATTATTACCTAGAGTACATGGTAGTGGACTTTTCTCAAGAGGACAAACTCAAGTTTTATCAATTGTTACTTTGGGAAAAAAACAAGATGAACAAGAGCTAGATGGTTTAGATAATGAAACTTCTAAAAGATATATGCATCAATACAATTTCCCATCATACAGTGTAGGAGAAGCAAGACCATCAAGAGGACCTGGAAGAAGAGAAATTGGACATGGTGCTTTAGCAGAAAGAGCGCTAGTTCCAGTTATTCCAAGTGAAGACGAATTCCCTTATACCATTAGAGTTGTATCAGAAGTATTAGAATCTAATGGTTCAACTTCACAAGCAAGTATATGTGGAAGCACACTTGCATTAATGGA
>CANQXO010000098.1 GCA_947627825.1 uncultured Clostridia bacterium | reverse complement strand
GACTTATAATAGCTCCGAAAATAAAACCCTCTCGGCACAAACTTCATTTCAATTACATGCTCACCTGAATTTTTAATATTAACTCCCATAAGCTCGTCTTGCATTCTTATCAAATCTACGTTTTCTCCGTCAACTTTTATACTCCAGCCTTCATCATATGGGATAGTAAATAAAACATATGAGTCTTCAGAAGAAGTTGTAACTCTTCCTGCATATTCGCTACTTGAAATTTCTTTTAACTCGACTTGTCCATTCTTTAAAATGTCATAGTATTTTTGCGAAACCTCGTCTTTCTCATACCAAACAAAAAATTCTGCTCCAACACATTTTTCTAGTTCATTAAAACTTACTTCAATTCTAATTTTATCTCCGTTTTTTATAACTTCCAACATTATATATAGATGCCAAATGACTTCCTTTTATATATATTTCTTTATCATCATTTATATATGCCTTAAAGTTCAAATCCTCGCTTGCATCCATGCTAAAATATACATTTTCATCTTGCTCTACTTCAAAATTATATATCAATTTTGAAGCTTGCTCTTTATTTCTTGAATATTCAAAAAAAGTTTTTCCTTCTGTTTCAAATTCTCTTTCCTCACAATCTATAACTTCTTTTTCTATATTTCCAACATGTTTTACAAAAACATCTTCTTCAAGTCCTGTAATATTTCTCATAAGAGAATTTTGTACCTCATATACACCTTCTTCCGTTTCTAATTTATTTAAAACATTTTTTGAAACACTAAAGCCCAAACTTAAAGCTCTTGGATTTTTATATGTTATGAAAGCTCCCTCATCTTTTTCTTGTGGTATATAATTTTTAAGTTCATTGTTTGAATCAATTGCAATTTTATATTTAACTCCAAAGAACATATCCATTGTTCTTGAATTTTCATAAAAATTATGCACAGAAACATGTTCTGAAGAATATCCTAAGTTTTTCAAAAATTCACTTACATCTTTAGAAAATGTTGAACCTGTGAAGCTTGTACTATTTGTATCAAAAATTAATGGGTCATTTTCTGAAACATAATACATTTCCTCTATCCTATAAATAGAATTGTCTTTTTCCTTTACATTATTTATTTCATGTTCTATTCCTTTTATACGTATTGAATAATCATCTTCATTAGTAACGCTCAAATTTTCAAACATTTCCTTCATTATTATATAGGCATTTTGAGTTAAATTTGCAACATTTAATAATATAATTAAAATTAAAACAAATTTTATAACTTTTTCTTTTTTTGCGGCCCTATACCAAATAAGCAAAAGCTCAAATGCTAGAATTAATATTAAATCTATTTCTACCCACAATTTATCAAAATATCCTAGGTTAAGCTGGATAACTAAAATCCCAAGTGCCATGCATACAAGTGAGCTTAAAATAATTTTTAATGTGCTAGTTCCTTCTATGTTTTCAAAAGATTTTTGTGCAACTGAAATATACATAAACACAAAGCAAAATGTATATCTATAAATATACCAAGCGGGAGTATTCCCCATAACCCATAAGAGATTAAGTGCTTTAAAATAAAAGCTCATAAAAAATATTATAAAAATAATTAAATTTAATATTGCCTCTTTTATAGAAAATTTTGAATTTGTAAAAAACAATATTATTAAAATATTGGCTAAAACTCCGCAAAATACTGGAGGTAAAGCATTGTTTTTTACTTCTTCTTCAGTAAATGCACCAGTAAAAAATTTTGAAAGACCGATCTTCTGCCTTAAAATTTTCTTCAAACCTAACATCAGAAAAAGTAAAATCCGCTCTTCCTTCTTTTATATATATATATGAAGGAATTAAAACAATCCCTGCAATTAATACTGCAATTAAAGAAAGCAATATAAATTTTAAAACTAATTTTAAGATTTTTCCCTTATATTCTTTGCTGTTTAGTATTAATTTGTATATAATATAAATAAAAGAAAAAACGCAAACAATAAAGCCCATATAATAATTTGTAATTAGTGTTAGGCATAAAGAAATTGTATAAAGCTTAATTTTGTTTAAATCTAATAAATCTTCAATCCCTGCAATAACAACTGGTAGCAAAATCATGGCATCAAGCCACATTATATTAAAGCCATAACTTATGGCATAACTAGATAAAGCATACATTGAAGAAAAAATCAGATTGCTATATTTTGTTTCTTTCCTTCTGTTTAAAAAATATATAAAAGTAATTGCTGTAAATGCGGTTTTTATGGCTACAATTAAGTCAAATCCCATTGATATAATAGTTTTATCAAAAAATAGAGCAATTATATTAAATGGACTTATCAAATAATATGTAAAAGTGCCATACATCTCTCCGCCGATAGACTTACTTAGAGAATAAAAGAAATTATCTCCCCCATGAAGAAAATTCCCAAAATACTCTAAATAATTTGAATATTGCATCATAGAATCTACTGGTAAATATGCCTCATTTCCAAATGGAAAAGCTCCTAAAATTGCAAAAATAACTAATATTACAAAAAATGGAATCGAAAAGGCAAGAATATATAAAATAATCTTGCTTGTTTTTTCTTTACTTAATACATCTTTTTTTAGCACATTGTTTATTTTTTCCTTTTCCATTTTACTTCCTTTTTACTAATTTTTGTATTTCCTCGTATATTTTATCTTGAACGTTTTCTACTCTAACTTTTTTCGCATTTTCACCCATTTTTTTTAAATCACACTTAAATAACATTTCTTCTATTGTGTCATTTAAAAGTTTTCCAGATAGCTCATCATTTTGTATTATTCTTGCAGCTCCGCACCTTTTCTAAAACTTCTGCGTTATACTGTTGGTGGTTATGCGAAACATTTGGAAGAGGAACAAGAATTGAAGGTTTACCCATGTTTGCAATTTCTGTTATTGTCATTGCACCACTTCTACAAACTAAAATTTCTGAAGCACACATAACTTCTTGAAGTTCATATATATATGGTACAATTCTTATTCCGTCTAATTTTTCTATATTTAAATTTTTTCCTTTTAAAAATTCTTTTATCTCTTCATATTGCTTTTGCCCACAAGATAGCAAAATTTCATAATTTTTATTTAATTTTAAATCTGCCATTTCTAAAACTGCATCATTTATCTTTTTTGCCCCTTGACTTCCGCCAAAAACTAAAATAGTAGGCTTTGCAACATTTAATTTATATTTTTCTTTTAAATTAAGTTTTTCTGATAAGCTAAGTTCTTTTTTTAAAGCTCTTGTTGGTGTTCCTGTTAAAACAATATTTTTTGCCTTTGGAATTCTTGAAATTACATCTTCAAAACTTACCATTATTGTATCTGTTCTTTTTGCAAGCATTTTTACGGCTTTTCCGGGGAAAGCATTACTCTCATGTAACATAGTTGGAATTTTTAATTTATGAGCTGCCATAATTACAGCACCGCAAATATATCCCCCTGTTCCGATTACAATATCTGGCTTAAATTCTTTTATAATTTTTTTTGCCTGTGATAATCCTCTTATTGTTTTAATCATTTTCTTAAAATTTTCTATACTAATCTTTTTGCTTAAGCCATAAGCTTCTATTGTTTTTAATTCATATCCTGCCCTTGGAACCAAGTCATTTTCTAACCCTCTATCAGTACCAATAAATAAAATTTCAGATAATTTTTCTTCTTCTTTTATTTTATTCGCAATTGCAATTCCTGGGTTAATGTGTCCGACCAGTTCCTGCACAAGCAATTATTGCCTTCAAATAAATACCTCTTTTCTTGCGGGCGCATACTATGCGCCCCTACATTTTTGCGCGGGCGATTGATAATCGCCCCTACGTTTTAACCATTTGTGTAATTTGGATTGTAGGGGCGAATACTATTCGCCCGTCTATATTTTCTTGCTTTGCCTTGAAATATTGAGTAACACTCCGCACTGCACAAAGCATAATTAAAAGTGATGTACCTCCATAACTAAAGAAAGGAAGCTGCATACCTGTATTTGGAATAGAAGACGTAACAACCCCGATATTAATAATTGCTTGCAAGCCAACAATCGAAGTAATTCCGAACAGCAACTAAACTACCAAACATATCAGGAGCCTTCATACTAATTACAATACCTCTCCAAACGAAAATTACAAAAAGTAAAATAACAACTGCACATCCAACAAAGCCAAGTTCCTCAGCAATAATTGAAAAAATAAAATCGTTTTGAGGCTCAGGTATCCATAAATACTTTTGCATACTATTTCCAAGTCCAACGCCAAAAAGTCCGCCCGAGAACCTATTGCATAAAGTCCTTGAATAACTTGCCACCCTTCATTTGTAGGGTCAGCCCATGGGTCTAAAAATGATGTAAGTCTTCCTAATCTATATGTTCCCATGTTAAGATACTTCGCCATAATATATAATATTCCAACTCCTCCGAGCAGCCCCAGCAGAGCCATAAATTAAAAAATAGCGAAGTTTAGAGCCAGCCATAAGCATCATTATAGCAACAACTGCAACAATTAAAATAGTAGCACTCAAGTGTGACTGAAACACAATTAAAATTGCAATTACTGGACCTAAAAATAATATGATAGGCTTAAAAAAGCCTTTCCACATCGTTCCGAAGTTCTTCTCTATGGTCTGTTAAGTAAGATGCGAAAAATATAACAAGTGCAACTTTTGCAACCTCTGAAGGCTGGAAAGTCATGCCAAGTGGTCTTATATATAGCCACCTCGCAGCACCTCCTCCTTCCCACCTTATTCCCGGAATAAGAACAGCTAAAAGGAGCAAGATTGAAATTCCATAAGCTATTTTATCAAACTTTTTATATATT
>CANQXO010000097.1 GCA_947627825.1 uncultured Clostridia bacterium | reverse complement strand
TGAATTGTATAACAATTTAATAAAAAAGTAAATAGGGAAGTTTCCATAAAACGAAGAAACTTTTCTTAAAAAGAATAGCTTATACTTGTGGATAACTATCCAGCAAAATCAACTAATTGTTATATATTACCAAATATTAATAAGATATAGAAAAATAATAAAATTTACTCTTTTTTTCTGTAATTTTTCTTAAAAACTTTACATTATTCATAAAATGTGCTATAATTGAGATGTGGTAAAAGGGGAGAGTTATATCTCTTAATAGACAGATAGTTGGGAAGGAGTGTACATAAAATGTTTAATGTAGGAGACAATATAGTGTATCCAATGCATGGTGCAGGAACAATCAACGCAATAGAAGAAAAAGAAATATTAGGAGAGAAACAACAATATTATGTAATAAAAATGCCCGGAGAAGTTATGGTAATGGTTCCAACTGCCAAAGCAGAGTCTATGGGAGTTAGAAGCGTTATTGATAGCCAAAGAGCAAATGAGGTACTAAAGCTATTAGAACAAAATGAAACAGAAATGTCTGATAACTGGAATAAGAGATATAGAGATAATCTTGACAAAATGAAAACAGGCGATATATATAAAGTTGCTGATGTTGTTAGAAATTTAAGTTTTAAGCAAAAAGAAAAAGGAACATTGTCAACAGGTGAAAAGAAAATGTTAAATAATGCAAAGTTAATTCTAGTTAGTGAATTAGTTTTAGCTGAGCATGCTTCAAAAGACGAAATTGAAAAATTAGTAGATAATAAAATAGATATGTCTTATAAGGAATTTAGAGTTCCAACTGAAGCAAAAATCGATTTACAACAAAGTGCAGTTAGCAAGTTTATTCCGTTTGACGGAAATGCTAATACTTAAATCTACGAAAATCAATAGGTAAGTAAAAAAGGTACGAATCGTATCTTTTTTTTCTTAGTTTAGAGGAAGGTTAAAATACAAAAGAACAGGCTATAGAATATGAATTATGTAAAATAAATTATTTACATAATTGTAAAAATAAGAAGGATTTAAATAGTATTTGTCGAATAATATAAATATGAGAAAAGAAAGGTAGAATTATGGTACGATATAGTGATGAATTATTGGACGAGTTAAGAGCTCGTAATGATATAGTTGATGTTGTATCACAATATGTAACTTTGAAAAGAAAAGGTCGTAATTATTTTGGAATTTGTCCTTTTCATAATGAAAAGTCACCATCTTTTTCTGTTTCTCCAGATAAACAAATATTCCATTGTTTTGGATGTGGCGTTGGAGGAAATGTTTTTCATTTTATTAGTAAAGCTGAAAATATAAGCTTTATTGAAAGTGTGCAATTGCTTGCAGAAAGAGTTGGAATGCAATTACCTAAAGATTCCAATGTTGAAGATGAAAGAATTGCAAATTTAAAATCAAAAGTATATGAAGTAAATAAAGCAACAGCCGAATTTTATCATCAAAACTTGTACAAGCCTACTTCAAAAAATGCTCAAGAATACATAAAAAAGAGAAAATTAGACAATAATACTTTAAAGTCATTTTTGATAGGCTATGCTGGAAGTAATAATGAGCTTTTTAGTTTTCTTAAATCAAAAGGTTTTAAAGAAGAAGAAATGCTTGCATCAAGCTTAATTGGAAAAACAGAAAGCGGAAGGTTTTATGATAAATTCAAAAACAGAATAATGTTTCCAATACAAGACATTAGAAATAGAGTAATTGCTTTTGGTGGACGAGTTTTAGATGATAGTAAGCCAAAGTACATAAATTCACCAGAAAATATAGTATACAATAAAGGAAGAAATTTATTTGGATTAAATGTAGCCAAAAGAGAACATTCAGGAGTGCTAAAAAGAATACTTATCGTTGAAGGCTATATGGATGCAATCTCACTTTATCAACGAGGAATTACCAATGTAGTTGCATCTTTAGGAACAGCATTAACAGATGCACAAGGCAGACTTCTTAGAAAAAATAGTGAACAAGTAATTTTAGGCTATGATGCTGATGGGGCTGGACAAACGGCCATAATGAGAGGAATGGAAATCTTAAAAAACATGGGCATAGATATCAGAGTTCTTCAAATTAGTGGAGCAAAAGACCCAGATGAATTTGTTATAAAATATGGCCCTGATAGATTTAGAAAATGTATGGACAATAGCATTTCCATAGTTGAATATAAAGTTAAAAATTTAAGAAAAAATCTTAACTTAGATAATACAAGCGATAAAATTAAATTTTTAAATGAAATTGCAAAAATTCTATCAGAAGTAGATAACTCTATGGAAAGAGAGATATACATTGATAAAATTTCAAAAACTTATGATATTTCAAAAAATTCAATCGAAGCGGAAATAAACAAGAAGTTATATAAGGGAAAAGTCAGTGAAAAAGTTTTAGAAAAAACAACAGTACCAGTTAATACAAAAAGTGAAGAAAAAGTGGATATTGCTACCCAAAAAAGAGAGAAAATGCTAATTTATTTACTTATAAATTATCCAAGTCAAAGTTTAGCAAAAATAAAATCATCAGTTGATTTAGCAAGTATAAAGATAGAAAGAAATAAAAATATTTTAAGTACAATTTTAAGCAAGCTTGAAGAAAATTCTAACATTGAAAATGTAGTAGACTGGTTTCAAGATGAAGACATTGTAAATTATATAAGCGGAATTCTTGCTGAAGATTTTGAAATAGTAGATATCAATAAAGCGATAGAAGATGTAGAAAAAATCTATCTTAAAGAAAGAAAAATTAATCGAAGAAATGAAATAATTAGTCTACTTAGTAAAAAGGACAATCTTTCAGAAGAAGAAGCAAAAAAATTGGGGGAAGAATTAAATACTATAATTATTGAATTGGCAAAAATAAAATAAACACTAAATTAATGAGTTGGCGAAAATGAAATAAATACTATAATTATTAAGTTTGTAAAATGAAATAGATATAGATGCATTAATCTTTGAAAACAAATAAAGTTTGGGAGGAAACTATGAAAAAGAAATCAGATAATGTAAAAGATGTAATTAATTTGATTGATAATGCTCGTATTGCTAAAAAGAAAAAAGAAGAAAAAGAAGCTGCAAAGAAAATTCTAGCAAGGGAAGCAAGAGAAGAAAGGGAAAGAGCTAGACAATTAGCTAGAGAGGAAAAAAGGCTAAAAAAAGAAGAAAAGAGAAAAGCTAAAAATGAAAATGATGCAAAAAGTAAGATTAGAAGCAGAAATTTAAATAAAATTAATAGTGAAGAAGCATATGAATCATCTCAGAATAAAAATGGGTTTAATTTAAATGATGTTAATCAAAACGGAGACATGAAAGAGGGAAAATCTCAAAAAGACGAAAATATAGACGATAATGAAAAAATAAAAAAAGTTATAGAACAATTAAAAAAGAAAGGTCAAGTAACCTACGAAGAGTTAGCAACACAACTTGGCGATATAGATGCTGACAAAATAGAAAAAGTTTTTGAAGCGTTTGAGCAAATTGGAGTAAGCGTTGGTGATGAACTAGAAGACATTGAACCTGATGCAGAAGACTTAGAAGAAGTAGAAGATATTTCTGTTGAAGACTTAGATATGGACAATATGGATGGAATTAGCATAGACGATCCTGTTAGAATGTATCTAAGAGAAATTGGTAAAATATCACTTTTAAGTTATGAAGAAGAATTAGGATTAGCAAAAAGAATTTTAGAAAATGATGAAGAAGCAAAGAAAAAGCTAACGGAGTCAAATTTGAGATTGGTTGTAAGTATTGCAAAAAAATATGTAGGAAGAGGAATGCTATTCTTAGATTTAATTCAAGAAGGAAATATGGGATTAATAAAAGCTGTTGACAAATTTGATTATACAAAAGGATTTAAATTTAGTACCTACGCAACTTGGTGGATTAGACAAGCAATAACAAGAGCAATAGCAGACCAAGCAAGAACTATAAGAATACCAGTTCATATGGTAGAAACAATAAATAAATTAATTAGAACTTCAAGACATTTATTGCAACAAAATGGTAGAGAGCCTACTCCAGAAGAAATAGCAGCGGATATGGAAATACCAGTTGAAAAAGTTCTTGAAATACAAAAAATAGCACAAGACCCTGTCTCACTAGAAACACCAATAGGAGAAGAAGATGACAGCCATTTAGGAGATTTCATACAAGATGATGATTCTCCATCTCCACAAGATGCAGCATCTTATACAATGCTAAAAGAACAATTAGAAGAGGTTATGAAAACATTAACTCCAAGAGAAGCAAAAGTATTAAGATTAAGATTTGGCTTAGATGATGGAAAAGCAAGAACTCTTGAAGAAGTGGGCAAACAATTTAATGTTACTCGTGAAAGAATTAGACAAATTGAAGCAAAAGCTTTAAGAAAGCTAAGACATCCAAGTAGAAGTAAAAAATTAAGAGAATATATGTAACAAAATTATATAATCTATAAATTTTTATGGAGCAACATTCTGTTGCTCTTTTTATTATACAAAAAAATTATTACGAAAAAATTATGCAGAATTTGTAATAAAATAATCCAAAAATGTAATACAAAAATACTTGAAAATTAAATGATTATAGTATAGAATATTATCGGTAAATTATATGGAAATATTTTTTTGAAAGAAAGGAGATTTGTATAATTTAATTATACAAGAAAAATTTATGAATAAAAAAACTGTAAGAGATTTAGATGTAACAGGAAAAAAAGTACTTGTCAGATGTGATTTTAATGTTCCATTTGATGAAAATAAAAATATTACTGACAAAACAAGAATAGTATCAGCACTTCCAACAATAAAATATTTATTGGAAAGAGGAGCAAAAGTAATACTATGCTCTCACTTAGGAAGACCAAAGGGAGAATTTAATATGGATTATTCT
>CANQXO010000096.1 GCA_947627825.1 uncultured Clostridia bacterium | reverse complement strand
ATTTGTAGTTAATGTAAATTCAAATTCACAAAGTATAGATGATATATATGATTTAAAGACGGAATTAACTAAAAAGCAAAATGGTGGAAATATAACTGAAGAGGAAACTGAACAACTAGAAAAAATAAAAAGTGCAGTATCCAAAATATCAGATTTAAATAAACAAATAAAAGCTATCAAACAAGATTTAACAATGTCTGCTAATTCAAAAGCAGATGCTATTAGACCTTTACAAGAACAGAAAACAGATATTGCTAGACAAGCTTTAGGAAAAGAATTAATTCATCCAGAAAATGAAGAAACTATAGAATCATTACAATTTTATCCATCACAAGATACTTTAAAATTAAATAATTATAGTTTAGAACTTAATGAAGAAATGAAAAAAGAATATGAAAGCATAGCATATACACAATATAAGAAATATGAAAATCAAGGATTATACAGTAAAGAATATCTAAAAAATATAGAAAGTAAATGTAAAGAATATGCTAAAAAAGTTTTAATGCAAAAATATAAAAATATGTTGATAAAAAGTAAATAATATTTATATCTTCCCACCTAATATTAAATAAGGAGGATTTTTTTATGTTAAAAGGTTTTACAGAAAAAAAAGAGCTGAAAGATGTAACGATTACACCCAAAGGAGCTTTGCTAGTCTCATTAACAGGATCAACAGAAGAAGGTAATTCAGATATTCCCGTTACAGACAATGCTACTACAATTTTATCAGTTGTTTTAGATGTATCCACAGTTGAAAAAGAATTTCCTATAAATCAAACAGTAAAATCAGTTATGGTAGCTAATTATTCAGAAGAAGCAGTAGTATTAATTAATGCAGGAAAAGAAGAATTACAAGTAGGCCCTAATTTAGCAATAGAACTTCCAATTAATTACAATGTAGAAACATTAATTGTAAAAGCAACTCAAGATGCAGTAAAGATACAAATAACTGTAAAGGGGGAAAATTAATATGGGAATAAGTTTTATAAACAAAGGAGGAACAAATACTGATGATGCAACAGCAACAGAATCAGATATATTATCAGGAAAAACAGCATATGTTGCTAATAAAAAAATACTAGGAATAATGAGAAATAATCTACAACTAAATTATAAGCCGTTAAATAAAGAACAAATTATTCCAGAAGGATATACATCAGGAGGAAAAATAGAATCAGCTAATTTACAAGAACTTGTTGAAACAGCTAGTAAGGAAAAGTTAGGATTATTTACTGATGCAATAGGACTTACACCAGAAATATTAAAAAAAGGTTCAACTGTACTTGGTATCGAAGGAAATGTACAAGAAGGAATAGATACATCTGATGCAACAGCTACAGAAGATTTTGTTGTTAATCCAAAAACATTTTATGCAAAAGGAGAAAAAAGAACTGGAAACATTGAAGTAACAACAGAAACTTTTGCATCAGGATTAGATGCAATTCAAAAAGTTAATGACAATGCATATTATGTTGCAGATGTAAATGAAGAGTATGGAATTGCTGCTGTGTACACTTATAATTCACAAGATTGGCAAATTTATAAATGGGAAGAAGATAATCTTACTGATTTATTGCAAACTATAAATGTACCAGATCCAAATATGAAATCAGTCGTTATATCAAAATCTTTAAATGAAAAAGGCAATATAAACATTTGGTATCATAGCTATAAGTATGATTATTATAATGATAAATCTACAGGACATATTGGAATTGTCGAATATAACTATTTAACTAATACAATTGAACAACAAATAAATTATACTTTACCAAGAGTTTGGAAGATGAGAGCTGAACTACAAAATGAAAATGGAAATTTAGCAATAAGACCGACTGATAGTAATCAATGTGCTATAGGTTTTTCTAATATAGATCAATTTACTATAAATTTTGTATATGATATTAATTTAAATAGTCTAACTCCACATCAAATACAAATAGAAGCCCCTATATCTTCTACAACACTTGAATGGAGTTCAGACGGAAATTATTTGATGAGAGTAAGAGGATCTAAAGTAAGACCTAGTTCAATATTTATATATCAAGTGGATACTCCTGGAAATTTAACATTATTGCTTAATTATGATAACACAATTCCTTGTACTATATATAATCATTATATTATTGAATGTAATAAAATTTACAATTTTATAATGGTGAAAAAGTATTAGTAAAAACTAATGACATTATTCCAGAATATGAATCAGGAAAAGCTCTGTTATGGGTGTATAAAGATTTTTTATTTGTAGTATCTTATGATGAACAAATGCTATATATTTATATTATAAATGATGATTTATCTTTAACTTCAATTAAAAATATTTCTGTATCAAGTTATATTTCCGATTCAGATCTTCAGTATGTAGGAACATTATTAGTACCTGCAAGTAATACTACATTGTATTATTCATATACTATGAAAAACTTAATAAAATTTTCTTTATTAGGTGAAACTGAAAAAATAACAAGTTTTATAACTCAAGGTGAAACATTTTCTCCTACTAGTGATGCAAATGCTATATCAGAAAATGTTTTAGAAGAAAAAATATTTTATTCAAAAAATGGGAAAAGTACAGGTACAATGCCAAATAATGAAGCAATAGAAATTAATCCTAGTGATAAAGCACAATTAATTCCTTTAGGTTATCATAATGGACAAGGAAAAGTATTACCTACTGATATTACTAAATTACAAGAATATAAAGAGTGTTTGGAAATATCTGAGTTAATATTATCAGAAGAAAGGAGCGTGTAAACATTGAAACGATTGGAATATATTCAATATAATGGAAATGCTTACATTGACACTGGAATTAAAAATGTAGACTATTGTAAAGTAGAGACTAAATTTAAAGGTTTAGATACAAAAAATGATCAATCCATTTTTGGATATTCTTCTAATAATTATCATTTTACATGGTATGATGATGCTTGGTATTATGGTAGTGAAGATGGCATAGATAAAGACAATTTTTTTACTTGTGATTATACAATATTAGATGAGATAGAATTAGTTTATAATAATGAAAATAACAAGATAAGCATTAACGGTATAGAAATAGGTCAGAAACCAGATGTAGAAGATAATTATTGGGACAGAACAATGTGTATATTTAGGCGTCATGCAGATGCTAAAATGTTTGATGGAAGGATATACTATTTCAGGATAATTAATAAACAAACTCAAAAAACTATAATGGATTTGATACCAGCAGAAAATGATGATGGAAAAGTTGGTATGTATGATAAGATATCAGATAAATTTTATTCGAGTATGACAAATAGTAATTTTATAGCAGGACCAAGTGTTGACTTGCTATATAATTTAAAACGCATATATACTGATAAGCAGACTAATCTACTTCCTGAAAATATACGTAAAGACATTACTATATTGGGTGTTACTGGCACAGTTGAAGAAGGTACTGTTGATACTTCAGATGCAGATGCAACAGAAGTAGATATATTAGAAGGAAAGACAGTCTATGTAAAAAGTGAAAAAATAGTAGGTGCAATGAAAAACTATGATGTTTTAGATATAGTTCCTGATAAAGAGAGGCAAATTATTTCTTCTGGATATGTTTCTTCTGGCACTATACAACCAGTTGATATTACTGGATTAGAAGATTATAAATTATGCTTAGACAAAGCTAATTATATATTATCTAATAATCCGTATGTAATTTATGAATATTTAGAAAGTATAGGACAAGCTTATATAAATACTAATTATATATTTAAAGAAAATACAAAGATAGAGATTAAATTTTATGCACCTTCTTCTAATAAAGAACGATATGCGTGCTTATTTGGAGCACGTAAAGGTGATTATAATAACAATGCTTATGTATTTTTTTGGAGATTTAAAGATTCATCTTTTTGCTATTGTAGAACTGGAAATGAAAGTACTGGAACACCTATTTATGATAAAGAAGTAACTCTTATTACGCAAGGAACACAAGCTACGTATTCATATGATGATACATCTAAAACAATTACTACCTCAGGTACACCTGATGAAGGATATAATTCACTTTTATTATTTAATAATAACACGTCTAATAATACAGATGTTTCATTAGATACTACTGATTCAACAGGATTACGTATTTATTATTGTAAAATATGGGAAGGTGAAGAATTAATTAGAGATTATATTCCTGTAAAAAATATAAAAACAAACGAATTTGGATTATTAGATAGAAAATCTAATACTTTTTATCAAAGTCCAAATACTTCAAGTAGTAATAAATTTATTGGAGGTAGATAATGAGTGAATTAAAAGATAAATTAAATAATATACTAACAGAAAAAAATGAGAAATTACTTCCAGAAAACTTGAAAAAAGGAATAACTTGTTTAGGTATAGAAGGTACATTAGTTCCAAATACAAATGATGCAGATGCAACAGAAGTAGATATATTAGAAGGAAAGACAGCTTATGTAAAAGGTGAAAAAATAACTGGAATAATACCTGATAATGGTGAATTAAATTATATTCCTAGTGAAGAAGAACAGGTGATTCCAGAAGGTTATGCTTCAGAAATTATAATAGATAGAGTTGATATTGAAAAATTAGAAAGCTATAAATCTTCTCTAAATATAGCAAAAAAAATTGCGCCCAATATTAATTTAAGACCTTATATAAAATTTAATGATGTGAGTGCTCATACTAATTTGAATATTGTATTAAACAGTAAATATCAATATGAAGTACATTTTGATGATGGTATGGCATTAAAACGGAAATTCCAATTGTGTATTTGGTTGTTGGAATAATACTAATGGAATTTTATTTTGTATAAATGACCCATATAGAGTAGCAGATACTAGAGAGTGGACAAATACAACTCAAGCATATAAACCGGGTCAACATATTCTGACTATGAGTAATGAATTAGGTTACATATTAGATGGTAAACAAATACAAACTTTGAGTATTCCACAAAATAATTTACAATTATGGCTTAATAAACCTAATTGGGGTCAAGGCGGTAATGGACTTCACCTACGCCGAGATGATCCAAGGCCTCCGTCAGGGCGTGAAGGAC
>CANQXO010000095.1 GCA_947627825.1 uncultured Clostridia bacterium | reverse complement strand
TTTTAGTTTATCTTGATCAGGCTGATAAGTTAAAGCGACTATTTGATTAAAATGATCTTTTTCCATTTTATTTTTGCCATTTTCAGCAACAGACAAAAGTTTAGATATAATATCTATTGCTTCTAACACTTTATCTTTACGTTTTTGAACATCTGGCTCTATCTTCGCTATTTTATCACTATGTAGGTTAACTATCGGTGTTTCTTCTTCGTTTTCTTCAGTATTATTAACTGTAGCATCATTTATTGAATTATCTACTGGCTTATTATCTTGATCTAAACTAGTTTGTTCATTCTTTAATGCCTCTTGAAGAGACTGCATAAATTTTATATCATGCAAATCTAATGGTTGATACTGTAAGTATAAGTTTGCTTGCCAGTTGTCTTTTAGTTTAATATACTCATCATAGATAGCTTTCTCATCCTCGGAAAAATCTTCTATGCTTTCTTTTTGCTCATCAGATAACTCTAACTTACCTGACAAATAAATTTTACGTTGCCCTAATTCACCGAAGCAGATTGCAAAGCAAGATGGTATTTGTTTAGATAATTCTCCTTCTGAAAGATATTTTAACTCATTAATAAAATTATTAATTTCAGCATTGCCTTTTGATTCATTAAACTGAAGTTGCTTTGTTTGAATTGCTCTGCCAAATAATTGATCTACTTTATTAACAAAGTTATTATTTTTATTAAGGTTTATTACTTCATTATTATATTTGTCCTTGGCTGATTTTATACCATTTTCTGCTTCTATAAAATAAACATAGAAATATCTACGATTGTTTTTATATAATTCTCCTATTTCTTTAAATTCTTGTACCTCTGAAGTAAGTTGAGGTTCAGGTGTAGAACTCTGTGTTGATTGTCCTTCTTTCCATTCTGTTCCAGACTGTTGTGTTGTACCTGGTGTAGAATCTTGTGGATTAGGTGTTGAAGGGAATAGAGTATTCGAATCAGAAGGAGCCGTAGGACTTTGTGTATTATTCTCCGGGGCCTCTAAAATTAGTTTAACTAATTTATATTCATAAGATTCTTTAGCATTTTGCTTACCGGCTTTTTTAGCCTTGGGATTAACTTTAACAATGTTTTGTTTAGATAATTCCTCTAATCCCTTAGTATATTTTTCATATCGTTCTTGCTCAGATTTTACAGGTACATCCCCCTTCCCCTGATAATACTTTCCTTGATAATCAACTAATTTGAAAATAAGTAGATCATTTAATGATATATCACTAGCTCTTGTAATTAATTTTTGGTCTTGGACAAAATAATCATCATACTTACCAGCTTCATCTGCTAATTTTTCAAGGCCACTAATCAATGAAGCATCAGTCCATTTTCCTGCTCCCTGAAATCCAGCTAAAACATCTTTAATAAAATCTCTATGTTTGTTTACTTTATCTTTAATTTTTCCAGAAATAATTTTAGCTGCATTTTTTACTGTACCTGCCGCTTTTCCTATTCCCTTTAATCCTGCAGTAGCACCCCCTTTTACACCATTAACTAATCCGCTTGTAACATCTTTCATACCTTGTATTACCTCTTGTGGACTTACACTCACACTACTTGTCCCCGGATATGTATAGAAAGGAGTGCCAAAACTACCACCATAAAGTTCCGTAATATATTCTACTTCTACCCCCTTATTACTAAGCATATTACCTCCTACATCAATAAGAGCATTAAGCTGGTGCTGAATAAAATCCTTACAAATAAGAATCTTGTTTTTATTACTTGAACGGTTAGCAACAGAAAATGGTACTTTCTGATATTCTTCATCTCCGAACTTAATATCTAGTTCAATAACTGGTCTCTGCTCGACTTTTCCTGAGCCTATATTGACATTAATATACTGTAGAAGTTTCTTTGAGACTTGCTTTAATTTATTGTCTTTAGTAAAGGTCTTGAATACAATTACTCCTCCATTCTGGTAAACATCTTCTCCATGAATGACATTAAATCCTCCATTACCTGAATCAATTTTAGCGATGAACTCTCCAATATCTTTAACAAAAACTGGTTCCTCTAATCCAATTACCATCTTCTCTAATTGAAGTCGTTTAGAGTAATCTGAAAACAAATCTGACACCTTGTATATTTAAGATGAATAAAAAGAAATCTCCTAGTCATAACTAGTAACTAGGAGAAAAATGAAAATTAATAGAACTTAGAATTAACCTCGCCAAATTCGACCAGAAGCCTCTTCATAAAAATTTTCTGACCCGAAATCTCCAGGACTAATTTCTAATTGTGGACAAAAATCTCTTAAAAAGCAATCAGCTAATTGATCGCCGACAGTATATCCATTTTCATCGGCATCTAAATCAATATCTGAAAAATCATAAGGATCTATTCTATTCTTTTGCATATAACTGCAAACACCACCAAAAATACCACAAGCAAGCCATTCATCATCAGTTACTCTAATGGCCTTGTCGAGATACATGTTTTTAAGCACTTGTGCGATACCTTGTTTAATAGTTATACCCCTAACTTTCTCCTTAAGTGCTTTCTTATAACCCTCTTTATACCCCTCTTTAAAAAGATGCCTTTTTACAGTATCTTTAGAAAATCTCATTCTATTTTTATTTATGTAACTATTTTTTTTTTAGTTAATTAAAGCTTATTAGACCAGTATACTCTTCATCTAATTGGGCAAAATAATTTTTAAGGAATTGAAAAGAATCAGATTGTAAAGAAGAGGATTGTGATTTAGAAGTTAACAAATTAGTAACTATATCTAATGCTTCTTTAAGAGTATCTAATTGCTCATTTTCTATTGCATTTTGAACTGCTTTTTCAAATGCACTTAATGCTGCTCCTGTTAACTGCCCTAATGTTTTTGGTCGTAAATTAGCTTCTAATAATTCCTCTTCATTTTCACTTTAGATAAGAAAAAATCTCCTAGCTACAATTAGCAACTAGGAGAAAATGAAATTTCTATAAGAAAAATTATTGAAAGTTAGCAGCAACTTTTTTAATAACTTTATTCTTTATACTATTACAAAATTTTTCAACTTGTCTAAAGCTCGGAATGTCAAATAAATCTTCATCATTATTAGCCGCTTCATAATATGGATTAAAAACTTCATCAGTAGCTTTCTCAACACAATCATCAAAAATTTCATCTAGGGCTATTGTTATATAGTGCGGAGTTATTTCTTCATTTGTTTTTTTAGCAATCTCTTTTGCCATTTTTACTACTCGCTTTACTGCAGTTATAGGTAGACCATTAATACTCATAGTGCGCGGCTTAGTTGCTAAATCCATATCATTAGTCATAACACCTACATAATAAAAACCAAACTCTATCGTGACCCATTTAACCAAAACATTAAAAACATCTCTTTGCAAGTCTTTAGAAAAATTATTTCTTGTTTCATTTAATGCTTTTTTATAACCTGCCTTATAAGCTTCCTTGAAAAATTGTCTGCGATTCATTGCTACTATTATTTATGCAACTGTTTTTTTTTAGTAAGTTACAAAAAGTTTACTTATTTTCTTATAATTCTAGCAATTCCTTCATTTCTTCTTCTATTTGCTTGATTTGCTCATCAGTTAGAGGATAGTAGTCCTTAATCAATAGTTCTTCCAATGGATTTTTCGATTCTTTAGCAACTGCTACAGTAATTTTAGTCGCTTCAGCTGCTTTCCCAACATACTTACATGGAAATAAGCGAGCAGTATTAGAACCACTGAGAGTAACTTTATCATTAGGCACAAGGGGGACAAAGTTGAAGTTTTGATAATTCCATTGCAGATTGATATTAGTTCCACTGGAAATCGTATAACCATTTACTTGCACAGTAGCCATTACATTATAATTCATATCTGAAGATGGCAATACCCAACAATTTGTTTTGATAGTGTAATTTCCTGCGGCAGTAAGATTTAGAATCTTTGTCCAATCTGGTGCTATTTGTGTATAAATCTTTGCAAGTCCTACAGAATTAATCTTATCTGATATGGCCTGGTCTAATCCGCTAAGTGTTACATAGCCGCTTAATTTATTATTCAGATCAGTGGTGGTAGTGTATTTTTTAAATTCATTAGTAAAAGTTGTAGAGGTAACATAATTCTTCAGCTGATTAATCAGGTTAGCTGAAGTAACGTAATTTCCCAGTTGAGTTGTCAAATTACTATTGGTGAC
This sequence comes from uncultured Clostridia bacterium, assembly GCA_947627825.1. The sequence continues at coordinate 929 of CANQXO010000095.1, read as the reverse complement.
ATAGTTGTTTAGTGTATTAGTCAAATCTGTTCTAGGAACATAGTTATTCAATACATTACCCAGTTCATTCTTCAATCCTGTTGATGTAACGTAATTTTTTAAGAGTTCGGCTAATTCTTCCTTAGTGACGTATTTTGCCCCCCCCCCCAGTTTCAGAGAGGATAACGTATTCGCCTAGTGTAATTTGTGCCACTACTTTTTTATTTAGAAACAAAAATAAAGAAAATTCCCGTTCAACGCAATGGTCAAACAGGAACTTTCAGATGTCATGGCAGTTGGTGGATTATTTTCGTTTTCTAGATTTAGTTACTTTTTCTTCTTCCTCTTCCTCTTCATTTTCTTTTTCAATCTTTCTCCCTAAATTTTCCAGATGTTCAATGAACTTATCATATTCCATACCTAAAGTATGAGCCATCTCGACCGCACTATCAGTCTTTAAGAGTATTGAATAGACTCGTTCTTCATCCTCTGTAAGATGGTGTTTCTTCTTATCTTCTTCCATAATTTCGGAAACGGTTTTACCGTCCCTGATTTCTTTATGATGACAATTTATATGTTCAAATAGAGCTTTCATTGGCATACTGTGCTTATGATGGACTTCTTCTTCTGAATAAGATTCTTCTGAATGATTTGAAGTAAACTTGGACTTTAACTTATCAACAAATGAGTCACTATCGACTACATTGAGGATAACTTCTCGAATATTTTTATGAAAATCATGTTCAGGATTCTTGACCATTTCACACATAGCTTTCTCCATATTGTCTTTGAGCATTTTATCCATCTCTAAAGGATTTGGCGGAGTAAATTGGGGTACCGGCATGAATGGCATAGGAGAGGGTAACTGAGGAAAGGGATTGATTGTTGGTGTTTGAGCCATATAAATTAAAAGGTTGCGAATAGTAGCAGGCAGTTGAAGCCACCCGCTA
>CANQXO010000094.1 GCA_947627825.1 uncultured Clostridia bacterium | reverse complement strand
AACTTATACATTATTATACAAAAAATACAAAAATTTGTCCATAAATAAAATTAAAAATTTGTCGAATTTTCTAAAACGCTTTCAGTATTTGCAAGTTCAGATTTTAAAGTATTATAAAGGCTAACACTTATATTATTTGGATTTCCATTTTCATATTCAGAAATTGTTTCCCTTACATCAACAAGCTCATATGAATTTGCTTTACCGGCTATTATCGTTGCAATAAACTGGAATATAGTCAACACTATCAATAGAAATTTTCCCTGTTTCGCCACTTTTTCTAATGTTTATATCAAGAATTATTGTACTTTTTGTGTGCTCAGCAGTTTGACCTGATACGAAATTTCCTAAAGCATAAGCAACAAATACATCCTTTTCTGTTCCGTCTTCTAGAGTAATTGTCCTTTTTTCCATAGGTTCGATAACATGTGCATGATTTCCAATAATTATATCTACACCGTTTTGGAATAAGAAATTTGCCAAGTTTTCTTGTTCAGAATTTTGCACTTGAGCATATTCAGTGCCCCAATGCATACAGCAACAAATTATATCTACATTTTGCTCTTTTGCAAGTTCAATTTGTTTTAAAATAAGATTTTGGTCAATAAAATTAACTGCGTATGGTTTTCCGAGAAGGAACAGGAATTCCATTTGTTCCATAAGTGAAAGATAAAAATGCGATTTTAATTCCATTAACTTCTTTAACTAAAACAGTATTTTGCTCTTCCTCAGTTCTTGAAGTTCCTGTATGAGAAATTCCCATATTATCAAGCTCAGATAAAGTGCTTTCTAGACCGGAAAATCCCTTATCTAGACAATGGTTGTTTGCTGTTGAAAGAACATCAACTCCAATATTTTTTAATGCTTCTCCTAAAGATGCAGGTGAATTAAACGTTGGATAACCTGAATAGCCTCTATCAATACCTGCAAAAGTTGTTTCTAGGTTGCCGAATTGCAATATCTGCTTTTGTTATATATTTAGCAACATTTGTAAATACAGGAGTAAAATCATATGAGTTAGTTTCTTGGATATATGCAGCATTGAAGTTTGAAACATGACACATAACATCGCCTATTGCAACCATATTAATTATAGTATCATCTGGTACAGAAACTTCTTCGTCTTGCTGATTATTTAAGTTTGAATTTTCAAAATATGATTTTACTGCAAAATCGATACCAAATTTAATTCCAATACCAATAAAGGCAAGCATAAAAACAAAAAGAATGATAACAATTATGAGTTTTCTATAATCTAATCTTTTTTTTCTTTTATATCCGTCTACTTCTATCTCTCATATTAATCTGTCCTTTCTAAAGTTTATTTTATCAAATTTTATTATATCAAGTTATAAATAAAAAGTCTAGATAAAATCTGACAAATTTTTTAAACTATTAGTTAAACTTATAAAGAAATATTAACTCAAAAGTGCTATATAGCAAGGGTTTGAGGAAAATTTTTTTGCTTTTTGACATGCTTATAGTGTCATAAGTTTTATGGGTAAGAAGTAAAATTTAAGACAAGAAATAAGAAAATAAACTTAGATAAAACAGTTTAAGAAAGGAGAAAATATGTCTGTAAGAAAGTTAAATGATAGAGTTAACGTTATAGGAGAAAACTTGAAAAAATACAGAAAAATGAAAAAATTATCCCAAGCAGGCCTTGCAAGAGGATTAAATCTACTTGGGATTCCAGCACATAAAAATGATATTTGTCTTATCGAAGCAAATAAAAGAACTGTTAAAGATTATGAACTTTGGGGATGCATGAAGGTCTTAGATGTAAAGGTAGAAGATTTATTTAAGCGGTATAGAAGAATGTTTAGGAAATGAATAAAAATATATATAATCAAAAGAAAGAGGTGGGAAAAATAGAAATTGAGGATTTAGTTAAAAGAGCAAAAGAAGGCGATTCAAAAGCCTATTCAGAATTAATGGAAATGTTTGAGGAATATCTGAAAAACGTAGCAAGAACTAAGGTAAAGAATGTAGAAGATGTGAAAGATATTGTTCAAGAAACATTTGCAATTGGCTATTTTAAACTGTATACGTTGAAGGATCACAAGAAATTTAAATCTTGGATAACTACAATTTTAGTAAAGAGATGTACAAAATTCAACAAGAAGAATGCACATAGAAGAGAAATCTTTGATGAACATAAAAGTTTTAATGAGTTGTATTCAGAAGATAATACAAACGATAAACTTAATTTTGATAGTTTACTGAAAGATTTAAACGAAAAAGAAAAGCAAGTCTTTGAAATGCAATACAAGGATAATTTAACATCGAAAGAAATATCTAAAAGACTGAATATGAACGAAAACACAGTAAAATCAATATTGAAAAGAGGCAAAGATAAGTTAAGAAAGACAATAAAACCTTCTACAATATTTATGATAATTCTTTGCATAATTACAACAAGCGTTGTTGCAGCAAGCATCATAGGATATGTTATGGGCTTATTTGAAACTAACAGCGTAGGTGTTGATAACGACGGAATTCTTATGGCAATAGAGCACATGGAATGGTATCAGGATGTAGATATGGACTATATTGAATTAAACGACGGCTATAAAATGAAGGTTGATTATTTGCTAATGGATGAAATGAATTTGTATATGGTTGTAGATCTTGAATCTGAAAATGATATAAGCAAATATAATGAATTTTCTATTGCAGACCTTAAGATAGTTGACGAGAATGATGAAGTTATTTGTGATATGTATTACGACCTAGCTGAACAATACAGTAAAGCAGAAGGTAGCAAGATAATAGAGAAAACAAAGAATAGGATGAAGATATTAGTATATATGTATACAGATAAATTCCCTAATTCAAAGACTTTGAATATAAGTTTTTCAGAAATATCTTTAGCTAAGAAACTAGATTACATAGATATAAGGACTAATGAAAATATAGAATTTACTATAGATTTAGCAGAAAAGTTTATTAATAGAAAGTCAGTAACATATTTTTCAGAAGATAATGATGTTGAAAAAGCAATTATAACAGAAACTGGATTTTATGCTATAATACAAAACAATGATAGAAAATTATCAAATATTGAACTTATTGATGAGAAAGGAAATAAGTATAAGTGCGTTTTTTATACCATAACAGATTATGGAACTAAATATATAATCATAGCTAATATTAATGACGTAAATAATCAGATATTAAATTTAATTGTTGATAATAAGGAATATAATTTAGAAAAAGAAAACTAAAAAAAAGGGGAGAAAAACTCCCCTTTTTTTATATATGAATTTTAACTTCCGACTTCTCCGTATACGCTAATTGTTATTGCAGGGTTTGCGCCTGTGAAAGTAAATCTTACATTACTTCCTCCAGAAAGACCTAAAAAGATATTTTTGTAAGTATGGTCTTGACCGTCACTTAAGAAAGTATATGTTTTAATGGCACCTGTATTTACCACGTATATTTCTAATGTGATAGTCTCATTGTTATTGTTACTTGCTGTTGCTCTAACCATTACATCCATAAACATTCCAGTACAGTTTTTAGAAATATTACACGTACCAGCAAAAGAAAAATTAAGTTTGTAGAATGATAATGGGCTAGCATCAGGCTCACGAATTGCAGCCTTAACAGGGATGCTCATAGAAAGTGTTGAAACTAAAAGTAAAGCAAAGATTGTGTAAACTAAAGTTTTACTTAAAAATTTTTTCATAAGAAATACCTCCTTAAAAATTTATTTGCCCTCATTATATCGAAAATACTAAGGATTTTTAATTAAAGGGCAAAAAAAGTAAAAATGATGCAACTTTTTTTAGTTGTCATGGACTCTTATATATGTAAAACAAAACCACAAATTAAAAGGAGGAAAAAAATATGGTAAAAGCTTTAGTCATAAGTAGTAGCATTAAATTTTTGCAAAAATTATTAGAGGAGTTGAGTTTCTATGAACTTAATATTGGAGTAGCAGAAATAGCAACAAGTGAAAGCGAGGCTGAAGAAATACTAAAAGAAAGGAGCTACAATATTATATTTATAGATAAGGCAATGCCAGAAATGCATGATAAAGAATTTCTAAAAAGTTATAAGAAGAAAATAATTTTAATATCTTTGAAAGGAGATAAAACAATGCTAACATTAAATGCACTAAATAATATTAATAGTTTAGTAAAACTTTATGATATGGAAAAATTGAAAGTAAAGGCAGCAAGAGAATTAGAATATGTCGGATATAGAATATATTATACTGGAACACAATATTTAATAGAGGCTATAGTATATATGTATGATTCGAAAAATAATAGGCTAGATAATTTACAAAGTGGAATATACCCGATAATTGCAAAGAAATATAATAGAAGTGTACGCAATGTTAAAAGTAGTATAAGCAAAGCAACTGAAATTATGTTTTATGAAAGCGATTCTAAGAAAGTAGAAAAATATTTTATGTTAGATGAAGGAGTGAAGCCAACAGTTAAGCAAGTAATTTTTACTGTAATTAATAGAATTAAAGAACAGAAATAATATAAGATAAAAAAATGGGAACTCACTGGTATGAGTTCCCTAAAATCGACTAAGATCGTTAAGATTTCTCTTAACAAAATATATTATAAGCAAAAATTTTTAAAAAATCAATAAAAAGATAAAAAAAGACAAAATTTTTTTGAAAGATTTTGAGTGATATAAATTTTTAGTTATAATTAAGCAGATTTCAGTTGGTACAATTTCCATATTTTTCCAACAGTTGAAAAGTTAAAAAAAATAAAGTATAATAAAATATATTATTTGAAAGGAAAAGAATATGCAAAAAGAGTTACCAGAATTTTTTAAAAATATGTTACAAAAACAATATGGAGAAGAAAAAGCATTAGAAATAACCAGAGGATACAAAGAAAAAAGACCAATAACTTTAAGAGCAAATACTTTAAAAACAAATATTTCAGAAATTATAGAAAATTTAAAAAATGAAAATATTGAGTATGAAACAGTTTCATGGAACAAAGATGCGGTCATTATACCAAATGGTGATTATAAAAAAATAACAGAACTTGAAATTTATAAAACAGGGAAAATATATTTACAAAGTTTATCTTCAATGATACCAGCAGTAGTATTAGAGCCAAAGGCAAAAGAAAATATATTAG
>CANQXO010000093.1 GCA_947627825.1 uncultured Clostridia bacterium | reverse complement strand
AAGCCTGATCTCTGATTGAATGATTTTTTGCAATGTCATCACAATTTAAATCTTTTATTTCTTCTGTTTTTCCAGTTAATTGTAAATTGTTGCAATCAACTATTACGCATAAATTATCAAGTTTGTATTTGCTTGCAGTCATTGCCGCTTCCCATATTTGTCCTTCTTGTAATTCACCATCTCCTAACAAACAATAAACTCTATAGCCCATGCTATCCATTTTAGAAGCTAGTGCCATTCCATTTGCGACTGATAATCCTTGACCTAATGAACCTGTCGTCATATCAACTCCGGGAACTTTGTTCATATCTGGATGTCCTTGAAGTGGACTATCTATATGTCTAAATGTTACTAGGTCATCTAATAAATAATATCCTCTTTCTGTTAAAGTTGCATACAAAGCTGCTGAGGCATGACCTTTTGATAGAACAAATCTATCTCTAGACTCATCTTCTGGCTTTTGTGGATTAATGTTCATTTCATTAAAATACAAGACTGCCAATATATCTGCACAAGACAGTGAGCCTCCTGGGTGTCCTGATTTGGCATAATAAATTTCTTGTAAAATGTCTTGTCTTATTTTGTTTGCTTTTTCTTCTAAGGCTTCAATTTTAGTAATTTTCATACATTCACCCCTTTTTATAAAATCCTTTTATAATTTTTTTTTTAGTTATATTTTCATAACTTCGTTTCTATAAAAGTTTTATTGGATTAAATTTTAAATAGTCTGAGCTTACTAATTTAAAATCAATTCCTTGTATATTTCCTTCTACTGCTTCTTCATGTGAATCTCCATGTAGATGTCCATATATACAAATTGCAATATTATATTTTTTCATTAATTCAATATACTCACTACTTTGTCCTTTTTCTAACAAATTTTTAGTTATTGGTGGATAATGCATCATGCAAATTATTCTTTTTTTATCATTTATTTGTAGGGCTTGTTTAATTGAAAGTTCTAATCTTTGAGTTTCTCGTTTCAACATTTTTTCACTGTTTTCTGTATCATTAAATGCCCATCCTCTTGTCCCAACAATAATTGCTTCGTCTGTTTCATAGGCAGAATTAAATATAAAATCAATATTTTTTAGGTCGTTTTGATTTAAAAATTCTTTCATTTTTTTGATTGTTGTCCACCAGTAATCATGATTTCCTTTTAGTAAAATTTTTTTACCATTTAATTTCTCTAAAAATTTAAAATCATTTAATGAATCTTCTAAATATGTTGCCCATGAGAAATCTCCGGGAAGCAAAACTACATCATTATCTGTAATTATATCATTCCAGTTTTTCAACAATTTTTCTTCATAATTTTCCCAGTTATCTCCAAATACATTCATTGGCTTATTTGTGCCAAATGATAAATGTAAATCTCCTATTGCGTATATTGACAATTTCTTTCTCCCTTTACTTAATATATTTTAAAACTCCACCAGCTTCGTTTTCAAAAACTACTTCTGTATTTTGTACTAAAAGTTTTTCTAATTTCTTATAATATTCTCCTCTATTAAAATAAATCAAATAATCTACTTTTCCGATTTCTCTATGAATAAGCATCATTTTCATTTCCAAAAGCAACTGACCTGAAGAATCTATATCTTTATTAATTCTTCTAAGCATAGCATAGGTCCAAAATCCTTGTTTTAAATCTCCTGCAACTTCTACTGTTTTATCTTTTGGAATATTATCATTTACATATCTTAAAACTTCTATTTCATCTGTGGTTAAGTCCTTGTCTGTATTCATTAAGATAATTTTATTCGTTTGATAAATATCTAATAATTGGCTGATATTTTCATGTTTATTTGGTATTTTATTTTCTACACTATCATTACATAATACTGAGCTTAATATTATTGCTAATATATAAACTGTAACACAAATTGAAGGAATCCATTTGTTTTTTTCAAAAACTACTAAAAATCCCTTGAAATTTAGATAGAATAAAAATAGCCATAATGGAAAATAGTTTTTACTTAAATAATAATATGACACTTTTCCAAATTTACTTCCTATCAAAATAATATAATAAATAATACATTCATAAGTGCCATTAATATTGTGCCTTTGTCTTCTTCCCACTTTTTGTACACTGCTATAAATGCAAATGGTAACAATAAAATCATATTTGAGAAAAAGTTGGTATACATATAACCATACCCTGCAAGTCCTCTATTTACCAGACTTGATGCAACATTTAAATTTTCTAACAAATTATCTAATTGTTCTCCATTACCTGTATTGAATATTCGTTGAAAGAATAGAGATATTGCTTTATAAATATTAGGCTCAATATGATATATATACCCTAAGGCGAATGGTAATAGTAGTGTAACAAATAATAATATAATCGTTTTAAATGACAATATTTTTTTCGTTCTTTTATATTCTTCAATGCAGAAATATATCCATAATGCACTATATACATAAGGAACAAACATAAAGTACGCTGTAAATACGCCAAAGTTTAATAAGAAAAATACTAACAAATTGAGTTTAAATCCAATTTGCTTCTTTTGGTAGGTGTTCACCGCTCCTATAATTGCCCCAACTATTAATATTCCCATACTAAAATATTCAAATCCAAAAAGTAAGCTATTTAATGGATATCCTAGTAAGTAAAGTGCAGAAAATATAAATGCAAAAAATTTCGTTTTTTTACTTTTAGCAAAATCTGCAATAGTGCTGTAAAACATCCAACCTGTTAAGAAAAATATAAATATTCCAAAACATATGAAAATGTTATAATAATCAAATTCATCTATTACATTGGCAAGGCATTTCATTATAAGCCCAGAATTTACATATGATGCTGACTTTCTTGTAGTAAATGAGCCATAAACTTCATCTGGATTTTGAGTTTTTATCAACAAAACATCGTCTTTTTCAAACATTTGTGAAGTTATGTAGTGTGCAGATGGATCTCCTGATTGATATTTTATTTGTAAAGGGAATCCAAAATTTGCAATTGAAACTCCAATTGACATTATTGCTAGAAGCGATATATAAAATAAATCAATTTTTTCAAATTTAAATTTTTGTACTTTTTTAGTTTTTAATAAATATCCCATTATTAATATGCTAAAAAATAAATTAATTATGCTAAGAGTTAGCAAAGTTATTGGTATTGAAATTAGTGTCAAAATGTAACATATAAAAGTATTATAACAAAAAAGCAATACAAGATTTGTTACAATTTGTTTTAAAATATTAACTTTTTCTTCTGTTTTTCTTATTAACAAAAAACTAATAAATAATATCAATATAGATATTGCAAAAAATATTCCCATTTTATTTTATCCTTTTTAAAAAGTTAAATCTGGCTCTGCATTCAAAGTTAAGTCACTTATTTTTCCAGCCATAAAATTATAATATCCTGCTGAAGCTATCATTGCTGCATTATCTGTGCATAGTTTAAAATCTGGCATATACACTTTAGCATTTTTTAACTTAAGGAATTCATCTCTAATGTAGCTATTTGCTGAAACTCCACCTGCTAAAACTATTGTTTCAATCTTAGTTTTTTCTATAGCCTTTTTTACATTTTCAATCAATATTTCTGAAATTGTTTTTTCAAAACTCTTACACAAATCCTCCCTATTTATATTAGGGTCTTTGTGATGTAAATTTATAACTGCTGTTTTTATTCCACTAAAACTAAAATCTAAATTTTCAAAATGTGTTTTCGGTAATTCAATTGTTGCTTTTCCTTTTTTGCCAAGTTCATCAATTTTAGGTCCGCCTGGATAGCCCAAATCCATTATTCTTGCGACTTTATCAAATGCTTCTCCGATTGCATCATCTCTTGTTCTACCCAAAACTTCAAACTTTGTATAATCTTTTACATATATTATTTGAGTATTACCTCCAGACATCATAACGCAAAGAAATGGTGGCTTTAAATCCTTATATGTAATGTAATTAGCCGCAATATGACCTTCTATATGATTTGTACCAACTAAAGGTTTATCTAATGCAAAACTTAAAGCTTTTCCATAAGAAAGTCCTACTAATAAGGCACCAACTAATCCCGGTCCATAAGTACAAGCTACTGCATCAATTTGATTGAACTCAATATTTGCCTCAGAAATAGCCATTTTCACTACCTCCGAAATATTTTGAATATGATTTCTTGAAGCAATTTCAGGTACAACTCCGCCATATAATTTATGTATGTCAATTTGTGTATTTACAATATTCGATAAAACTACCCTTCCGTTTTTTACTACAGAAGCCGCAGTTTCATCACAACTTGATTCAATTCCTAATACAAATACATCTTCCATTTAAGTTCCCAACCCTACTATAAACAATATTAATTTTGTCAACCATTTATTTATTGAACGAATTGCTGGTGTTATCAAACTACTTGCAAGAGGTGTAATCCACAAAAATACAAATACAAAATATAAAATATATTCATGATTAACATACCAATTCCTTGCCTTTGTTGGTAAGAAAGCTGTTAGTATCTTTGACCCATCAAGAGGTGGAAGTGGTATTAAATTAAATACTCCTAAGGCAACATTTACTCCAATTATTTCTTCTATTACAATAATTAAATTTGTCGACAACATTCCTTTTGTACATAAAAGTATCACTCCATAGATAATTGAAAAAACAATTGCTAAAACAAAATTCATTAATGGTCCTGCTAGTGAAACTATAGCATTTCCTTTTCTTATGCTAATTGTTCTATTAAAATTATTTGGATTTATTTGAACCGGTTTTCCCCATCCAAATCCTGCTGTAAGTAACAAAATTGCTCCAATTGGGTCAAGATGTTTTAATGGATTTAAAGTTAATCTTCCTTCTCGTCTAGGCGTATCATCCCCCAATTTGTCTGCAGCAAATGCATGAGCAAATTCATGAAATGTAATGGCTACTAATAAACCTGGAATAGATAATATTAAATTTAGAAATGCACCTGGTGTATTCATATAGTAACCCACATTTTCCATGATCAGCAAGATCAACATAATTATCATAAATGGACTTGAAAAACCGTTAATAAAAAACATTATAATCTCCTTTATCTTAATGTATTCTAGCAAATTATATCATTAAATGAAAAATATTACAATATATTTACAGTTAAATTAAAAAAGCTTTAAGTTTAAAAGTAAATT
>CANQXO010000092.1 GCA_947627825.1 uncultured Clostridia bacterium | reverse complement strand
AATTGTTCTCTTGAATCTTTATCTTTGTGTGGTGAACGTAAAATTGTTACGATTTCTTTTTGTGTTGGTAGTGGTATAGGTCCTGAAACTTTTGCTCCTGTTTTTTTAGCAGTATCTACTATCTTCTCAGCAGACTGTTCTAAAACTACATGGTCATAAGCTTTAAGTCTTATTCTGATCTTCTCACTTTTTTGTGCTACTTTTGTTGTTTCAACTTTTTTCTCGCTTTCTTTCTTTGTTGCCATTTTGTTTTCCCTCCTTAAAAATTTTAATTTTTTTGGTCGGAAGTTATAAACGCACCCTGGTGTTTCTTTTACTACCATTATAAAATCCCAAGTTTGCATGATTATCTTGGGCTAAAGTGCTATAATATTTATAAAACTTGCCGCCTGGTCTAAGCCATGACATACTCCATAGAAGTTCCCTCCATCGCCTATTTTCAAGGTGTGTAGCCACATTCTACTTCAACGCTATCACTTACATGCTTATCTATTATATAACAAGTTTGTTTCAAAGTCAATACATTTTCTTAACATTTTTCAAGTATTTATAATTCATTTATAATAATATCTTAATATTGTTAATTTATTACTGCAATAATATATAATTCATCAGAATTTATTGTATACTCTGCCTGATTACCATCAGGTAGCTCTCCATTATATACCACCCAATACATTACATTTTGATAATTCCATACTCCAGTTTTTTCATAACTTTTTAAGGTTATCGCTCTATCCTCTTGTGAAGAAAAATTATCCCTTGAATTATCTATAACTAAATGAACTTTATTATTATACGCATTATACAATAAATCATCTAAACATACATCTCCTTCAACAGTTGTTTGTGCTACTCTAATAAATGCTGATTCCTTATTATTATACTTTTCCATAAATTCATAATATAAATTATCATTATGTACCATTGCACCTATTGTAAAACAATGGTCTGCAATAGCTTGGTCAATTGAATACTTTTCTGGCAAATTCCTTATATCTGTATATTCATCTATAACTTTGCTATTATAGAAACTATCCAAATCATTTATTTCTTTTGGTTTTATATAATCTCCATAACTTGTTTCATTCGCTTTTATATAATTTTTTTCAGTTTTAAAATTTAAAATACACAAAATAGTTATTATTACAATAATAATTATTCCTAAAACAACACCTATGATTATATTTTTTTTATTCATTTTTCATCCCTTCTTTCTATTATTAATTAAGGAGTATAAGGTAAAGTGTAATTCGTTTCTGATGGTTGTACTGTTAAATTTTTAGATGAATTTGTACTATTATCATAAACTACAACTGAAAAGTTATCATCTTCTTTTGATTCTTGCACATTATCATCTATATATACAATTTCATAGCCTTCATAGTTTTTAATTATATATTCTAAAAATTCATTTGCCTTTTTTTCTCCAATATAAAAACATTTTCCCATTTCTAAAATGCTGGTAAAAATATATCCGTCTTCGCTAATTGAAATATCTGTTTCTTTATATCCTAAAAGTGGAATGCTAGCATTTATTGATATCATGCTAATATGTTTGTGTGAAAGATTGTGTTCATTTTTTATATTTTTGTCATTTAATAATTTATCCCATATTATATTTTCATCTACATCTGAGAATTCAATTTTCTTGTACTCTTTATTTCCATCTTCATCAGTATATAAATAATTAAAATACAATTCTTCAAAACTTATTAGCTCTTTTAAATTCAGGTCATTTATAAATTGCCCCAAAGTATTTGGATTATAGTTGTAATTTAAATATATATAATATTCATTAGAATCTTGAAGTTTTACCGCTATGCCGCACTCTGTTGAAATATTTTTTATTGAATAAATTTGTGCATTTTGCTTTGATGCATCATTAGTGATTTCCTTCACTACTCCATTTTCAAGATACTTGTCTACAACTTCACTTGGTAATTTTGTATATCTATTTTCATATTTAATATTGTTATACTCAACTACATTAAACTGTAAAGCTTTACTTGTTGTACTTGCTTCATCAGTTATATAATCTGCAGACAATGAAGTTGCATTAGCATACACTTCTTTTACTTTCCAGTTTCCTTTTTTGGCTTTTTCAATTATATCATTATCTGTTTGAATACTTTTACCTATTCCTATTGCCACAATTATCGTTGCTAAAATTGGAACTATGAAAAAGCTATAATTTAATCTGCTTTTTTTATTTGCTTTTGATAAAATTGTTTTATAATTATCTCTTATGTTAAAGTCTTTTTCAATTTCCTTTTTTATATTATTAAACATCTATATCACCTTCTAACTTTACATTTTTTCTAATATCTTTAATTGTCCTATAAAGAATATTTTTTACATTTGATTCATTCATGTCCAATTTTTCTGCTATTTGTGATATTTTTAATTCTGAAAAATAATATAGATAAAAAACCTTAAATATGATAATATCTTTTTGCTTAATATATTTCCAAACTTTTTCAGCATCCAATTTTTCAATTGTTTCTGCCTCTATATCTAAGTTTGCTGGAATTTCTAATTTCGTTTCTTGATTATTATCATCCTTTACATTTGAAGAAATTTTTGCTTTATATAGCAAGCCATAATATTTTTGAATTTTTTTCTTTGCAATTCCTATAATGTAATTTTGATAATTGTCTAATACTAATAATTTCTTCTTTTTTAATATTTTATACAACTCTACATAGGTATCTTGTATTAAATCATTTATGTCATCGGCATTTGAACATTTACATACAATATACGATAATGTGTTGTTGTATGTATCTTCATATATTTTTTCAAAATTTTCTAAAGATAAACCGAGCTCTCATTTTTATCTCCTTTCACCATATAGTGTATAAAATTTTCAAAAAAGTTTCAATTATATAAAAATTTTTTTGAATTGATTTAAACAATTGCATTTAAATTTTATAGTTTGATATAAATATTACTTACTAATAAAAAATAAACCCTTTTTGTTAAACATTTTATCTAACAAATTGGGCTTACTTCATATCAAACATTTAGGACTTATATCAAATATTAAATTCGTGTTTATACAAATTAGTTTATACGACTAGCACAGGGCGGAATGAAGTATAATTGCTAGATACTCCATCATTGGCACCGCATGCAAATATTCCTGCAAAATCATTCCATCCTCTTTCTCCACCACGCTGAATAAAAGGTAAATCACAATTTCCAATTAAAACAAAATCATTATTAATAAATCCTGTTCCCTTGTTTTGTGTATTGTCATCTGCATTCTTTAACCAATCATATTGATTGTTTGGTAATTTTCCATAAAATGAATAATTAGTTCCTACTACTTCATGTATTGCATCTCCAAGACAATTTATCATTAGTTTATATCTTTCATCTGTCATTATTTTTCTCTGTTGATTGTTTTCCTGTCCACTTTTCCAAAAAGTATCGTCTCTACTTTTTTCTATTTCCTTTACACTTACTTCGTATTTATTCCAATATTTTGTGTATATACTTTTTAATTGATTATTACTTTCAAATGCTTCTGTTCCATATAAATTTAGGTTTGAATCTCCATTGTCATAATATGCTGCTACATGTTCCCATACACCTCCATTCATATCATATATACCTGTTACATTTCCTGTTGTACTCTGAGATATATTATTTACATAGTTTTTTTCTCCTGTCCATGTTATATCGTTTTCTCTCAAATCATTTATCGTCGGAACTACTCCATATTGTGATGCTGATAAATATGCTACACATCCCCATTCTGTATTCTTTATTAAATGACTATCCACTTGACCTGCTCTTATTCCATATACATTACTATTACCGTTCATATTATAACAATTCATAAAAGCTGTTCCTAATTTTATATATTTCCAACTTTTAGAATTTGGTAATATCTTGATTGGTTTATCTTCTTGGTCATTATTTTCAACAGTATTTTTATTCTCTTCAGCCATGCTTGCTTCAAACTTTGCTACCCATATTCCACTTAGACTTTTTTCTCCAAATGTAAATGCTGGATGCACTATCATTGGTGTTGGCTCTCCTACTGTTACTTTTTCTTCATCATAACTGGTTTCATATGTTGTTCCGTTAAAACCTCTATTTCCTGTCCCTTTTATAAATTCTACTTTTGTTATATTTTGTGTTGTTCCTTCTTCTAAGTTCTTTTCTACATGATATTCATTTATACTATATGCATATCTTGGTATCCATACAACATCTTCATATCCTTCTGTTGTTTCCTTTGCTTTTTTTATTAACCCATTATCTCCTAGTGTTAATCTTAAAGTTACTCCTGCCAATATTAACATAATTATTATTGTTACTACCAATGCAACAAGCGTAATTCCTTTGTTTTTCATAGTTTCGAACTCCTTTGTATTTTTCTTTAAGGTACTTACTTAAGGAAAAATTAAAAAACACTTGCAGACTATTTATTTCAATAGTTTCAAGTGTTTTTTATAAATTTATTTTTTATAATTTTTTTATATTTTTTACTTCTTCTTTTTCTTTATTTTTTATTGATATTTCGAGTATTTATTGTTATAATCATTGTATAAATACTTTCTTTAAGTAAGTACCTTAAAGAAAGTTTATTTTTGATTTAACCTTCATTTAACTTTGTTAACATCACTTTATGCTGTTGCGATTTGTTTTTCCTCTTTGTCTATTTCTTTTGATGTCAATCCTGTTATTTCTATTACTTCTTCCTTTAACATTCCTTTCTTTAGTAGCTTCTGGGCAATTGTACATACTCGTTTTTTGCCTTTAGCTTCGGCTTTTGCTTTCCCTCTTGATTCACCTATGCTAATACCTTCAATTTTTCCTTCTTCTCTACCTTCGGCCATGCCTTCTCTCCTTGTCTTTGCAAACTCTCGTTCAAATACCTCCTGTAGGTGCATTTTGTGTCCTTCTTCCTCTTTTATCATTTCTTCGATCTCCTTTCTTTCTATTTTTAAACTTTGTAACATTAATATTATTATGTATCTCTCTATCTTTTTTGCCATGGTGTCATTGAATTGTTCTTTGATTGTTTTATAGATTTCTTCAATCTCTTTGACACTTTCTACTTGCTCTAATAATATTATTTTGTATCTCTTATTACTTTATCATGGATATTGTTTATGTATTTACTTTCGCTTTGCTTTTGTTCTTCTTTTTTACTATTGTTGTCATTATCTGTCAATAATTCTTTCACCTCCTATTTTACTAAATTTCGTT
>CANQXO010000091.1 GCA_947627825.1 uncultured Clostridia bacterium | reverse complement strand
ACATAAGCCTATAATATTAATGGGTGGCGGAACTGCCTTTATTGGTGACCCTTCTGGAAAAACAGATATGAGAAAAATGTTATCTAGGGAAGAAATCAATCACAATGTTGAATGTATAAAAAATCAAATAAGCAGATTGATTAGTTTCGAAGGAGAAAACAAAGCAATAATTGTAAACAATGCAGATTGGCTTTCTGATTTAAAATTTGTTGATTTTATGAGAGAAATTGGTTCACAATTTACTATCAGTAAAATGTTATCTGCAGAATGTTATAAGGCAAGGCTTGAAACTGGATTAACATTTTTTGAAATGGGATATATGTTAATGCAATCTTATGATTTTTTAACTTTATATAATAAGTATGGATGCAAGCTACAAATTGGTGGAAATGACCAATGGTCAAATATAATTGGTGGAGTAAATCTAATTAGAAGACTTGGTCATGATGATTCATTTGCTTTTACCTTTAAACTTCTTACAACAAAAGAAGGAAAAAAGATGGGTAAAACTGAAAAGGGTGCTTTATGGCTAGATAAAAATAAAACAACACCTTATGAGTTTTACCAATATTGGAGAAATATTGATGATGCTGTTGTAGGTAGAGTATTAAATATGCTTACATTTTTATCTAGTGAAGAAATAAATAAATTGACAGCAATGCAAGGTGAAGAAATTAACAAAGCTAAAAAAGTTGCTGCTTTTGAAATTACTAAATTAATACATGGAGAAGAAGAAGCAAAAAAGGCAGAAGAAACTGCTGAAGCACTTTTTAGTGGAAATGGTGTAACAGCTAATATGCCACAAACAGAACTTAACGATGGAGCAACAATTTTAGATGCAATTATATCAGCAGGTTTTGCACCATCTAAAGGACAGGCAAGAACACTTGTTACGCAAGGTGGTATTATGCTTAATGATGAAAAAATATCAGATAGTAATTATATAATTTCAAAGTCAACATTTGGAAATGAAGTTATACTAAAAAAAGGAAAGAAGAATTTTTGCAAATTGATAATAAATTAAAATTATAATAAGAAGTTAAAAAGATTAGAGCTAATTAATAGTTCTAATCTTTTTAGCTTACTTTATTTTCTCTTTTTTCAAATCTATCAATTGCTTCTACATCTTTAAAATATGGTGAGTCAAAAAAATCTTTAAGTTCAATTCCAAGACCCTCACATATGTGTATAATAGAACTGATAGTTGGCTCTTTTACTTTACCTCTTGTGCAATCACTTATAATTGAATTTGATATACCAGCTTTATAAGAAAGTTTATAGGCAGTTAAATTATTTTCCTTCATTAATTCTTGAATTCTAAGTATTATGGCATTCGACAAATTCATAAAATACCTCCTTTATATTCATAAAAGAAGTATAACAAAATAAATAATCACATCATTCGGATATATCCGCATAAACGGAATAAATAGGTTATAATTGGTAAAATTAATTAAGTTTTGAAATGGCTTCTCTAGCAAGTTCATCACATCGATTATTAAATTCATTATCACTATGACCTTTAACCTTAATAAAATTAACTTTATGAATTTTAGTAAGAGAATATAATTCTTGCCAAAGTTCCTTGTTTTTTACAGAATCACCGCTAGCTGTTTTCCAATTGTTCTTTATCCAGTTATAAATCCAGCCTTGTGTAAAAGCATTAACGACATATGCACTGTCACTATATAAATTTACATTACAAGGGTATTTTAAAGCTTTTAAACCTTCAATAACGGCTGTAATTTCCATTATATTGTTAGTGGTGTTTTTTTGACCGCCAGAAATTTCTTTTTTATTGTCCTTAAACATTAGAATTGAAGCCCAACCTCCAGGACCTGGATTACCAGAACAAGCACCATCAGTATATATTGTAATATCTTCCATACAAAACCTCCAAAATTATTGTAAAAATATTCATTATATGTTATTATATCAGTAATTATTAAACCAATCAAGGGAGGAAAACAAATTGGCGAAGGTTCTAGGAATAATTGCAGAATATAATCCGCTTCATAATGGCCATTTATATCATATAAAAGAATCAAAAAAGAGAGGAAGTGCAGATACGGTAGTAGCTGTAATATCCGGAAATTTTACTCAAAGAGGAGAGCCCTCAATCATTGATAAATGGGAAAAAACAAAAATGGCAATAATGAATGGAATAGATTTAGTAATAGAATTGCCAACTGTATATAGTATTTCAAGTGCTGAAAATTTTGCAAATGGTGCAATAAATATACTAAATGAATTAGGAATAATAGATGGAATTGCTTTTGGTGTGGAAAATGACAATTTAGAAGAACTTAATGATATAGTAGATATTTTATTACAAGAACCGAAAGAATATAAAAATATTTTAAAGGAAGAAGTTGGTAAAGGAGTTTCTTTCCCTGTAGCGAGAATGAACTCAGTTGTTAAGTATCTTGTATATAACAAACAAATCGAAAATGAAAATAATAATATATATAATAATCTATTAGAAGGCTCTAATAATATTCTTGCAATTGAATATTTAAAAGCATTAAAAAGGCTAAATAGTAATATTGCTCCAATATTAATTAAAAGAGAAAAAGTAAATTATAATGATAAGGAAATTAAAGCAGATTTTGCTAGTGCAACAGCTATAAGGAATTTATTAAAAGAAAATCGAATTGATGAAATAAAAAATGTTGTACCAAAAGAAACGATTAATATTTTAAAACAAAATATTGATAATGGTACAATTATAAAAAGTATAAACGATTTCTCTAAAGAAATAATTTACAAATTAAGAACAATGAATTTAGATGAAATACAAAACTTACCAGAAGTAACAGAAGGTTTAGAAAATTTAATAAGGAAATCAGCAATAAATACTAATAGTGTTGTAGAATTAATTGACTCTATAAAATCAAAGAGGTATACACAAACGAGAATACAGAGAATATTATTATATGCTCTTCTTGGAATAAAAAAAGCAGATATCGATTTATCGAAAAATTTAGTACCATATATAAGGGTTTTGGGTTTTAACGATAATGGAAAAAAATTAATATCTAAAATTACAAATAAAGAAAAAGTTATAACTTCATTAAAAAAATTTGAAACTTCAAATCTTGATAATGATATTTATAAAAGATTTTTAAAAATAGATAAGTTAGCTAGTGATATTTATACATTGGAATATACAAACTCACCTTTTGCAGGCTTAGATTATACGAAAGGTTTAATAACTCTTTAATAAAGATTTAGATATTAACAGATAAAGAATATTAATTATATAAATAAGAAAGAATATTACAAAGTCATTACAATAATATTAATTTTTTTAAACAAATATTGAAAGAAGAAAAGTAATATCATATAATACATTTAAATTATAGAGGAGGTCATCTTATGGGTGATGAAAGTTTTGCAGATTATATTTTAGGAGAAAAAGACTGGAGCAAAAAACTTGAAATAATGTATTATTTAAAAAAGAGAACAGGCATATTTTATGATAACTCTGTTATATTTAAAACATTGATTGCTAAGTTTTTCTTAGAATATTTACATGTTTTTTATCCTAAATTTGAAATAGACGATAACTTAGTTATAACTGCCAGACTTCTTTGCGATTGTAAAAAAGTAGAAAATTCTACAAACTTAGAGGAAATAAAAAGTTATGCAAAAAGAGGTGCAGAATATTTATCAGACTTAGGATTTGACGATAAATTTTGTAGAATATGTGAAGGAGTAAACAGATATACAATAGCAGAAAATAGATATCCAGAAAGTGATTTACTAGAATTAGCTGACCAATTCGGAGGAATGTTATTAGATAGACCAGAAAGAATAGGATTTAAAGCAGATGAAGCCCTAGTTTTATTAGAGCATAGAAACTTAAAAGATAAAAATAATAGACTATTAAAACCATTTATAAAATTTGTAAATTATATGCAAACAGTTGAAGCTTAATTGATAATAATGAGAGGAGAAAATAAATATGAATTTAGACGAAATTGCAAGTGAATTTAATAGAACAACAACCTTTGAAGAAACTTTAGGAATTGTTAAATCTACTTATAATAGGTACACAGAAATATTACATAGAAAAATTGATAAACAGGAAGAATTGGAAAAAACTCCTGAAGAAATTAAAGCAGAAGCATTAGAAGCAAAACAAGATTATGAAAATAGCTTCAGACCTGAAGCAGCGATTATGCCTGAGGAAGAAGGAAGATAAATTTAATATATACTAAAGAAAAAGAGAATGCAAGAATGATTTTCTTGCCTCTCTATTTTTCGGCCTAAAATATTCATTTTTTGAGAAAGGAAACGCAGTAATGAACGAAATATTTGCTGATTTACATGTACATATAGGAAGATGTGAAAACGGAAAGCCAATTAAAATTACAGGAGCTAGGTCTTTAAATTTTGCAAATATTGCAAAAGAATGTTATGAGAGAAAAGGCATTGATGTAGTTGGAATTATTGATTGTGCTTCTCCATATGTAATAGAAGATATTGAAAATTTTTTAAAAACAGGTGAGGCTTATGAACTTAAAGATGGAGGCATTATTTATAAAGATAAAGTTTGTATAATTCTAGGAAGTGAAGTAGAAACTTCAGAAAAAAATGAAGATGGGAAAACAGGCAGTGCTCATAATTGCTGCTATTTTCCTACTTTGAAAGATATGAAGGGCTTTTCACAAGAAATGTCAAAACATATCAAAAATATAACACTCAGCACGCAAAGGTCAGATGTTTCGGGCTATGAATTGATAGATATTGTGGAAAAATATAATGGAGTTTTAATACCAGCACATGCCTTTACTCCTTTCAAAAGCTACTATGGAAATTGCACTAGAAGATTAGAAAGAATTTTTAAAGAAAAGTATAATAAAATATTTGCTATTGAACTTGGATTAAGTGCTGATACAAGCATCGCAGATGAAATATCTGAACTACAAAATAAAAACTTTATAACAAATTCTGATGCACATTCGCTTCCAAAAATAGCAAGAGAATACAATAAATTATTAGTGAAAGATATTAGCTTTAATGAAATTTTTAAAGCTATAAGAATGGAAGATGGAAGAAAAATAATTGCAAATTATGGACTAGACCCAAAGCTTGGAAAGTACAATAGAAGCTTTTGTGAAGACTGCAATTGTTCGATTGAAACAAACCCACCTGCAATAAAATGCGATAAATGTGGTGGAACTAATATTACCATGGGAGTTTATGATAGAATTGAAATAATCAAAGACCAAGAATCAAAGAGTCCAAGATTTAGACCTAAGTA
>CANQXO010000090.1 GCA_947627825.1 uncultured Clostridia bacterium | reverse complement strand
GAAGCTTTATCAACTTTAATACTTAACAAATTAAGAGGAGTAAAAAATGTAGTAGCAGTAAAAGCTCCAGGATATGGAGATAAAAGAAAAGCAATGCTACAAGATATAGCAATTTTAACTGGAGGAGAAGTTATAACAGCTGACTTAGGCCTAGAATTAAAAGATGCTACAATAGAGCAATTAGGTAGAGCAAAACAAATAAAAATAGAAAAAGACAAAACAATAATAGTTGATGGAGCAGGAGACAAACAATTAATAGCAGATAGAGTAGGACAATTAAAAGCACAAATTGCTGATGAAAAAAGTGAATACGAAAAAGAAGGATTACAAGAAAGATTAGCTAAAATAGCTGGAGGAGTTGCTGTAATTGGTGTTGGAGCTGCAACAGAAGTAGAAATGAAAGACAAAAAATTAAGAATTGAAGATGCTTTATCAGCAACAAGAGCAGCTGTAGAAGAAGGAATTGTAGCAGGTGGAGGAACAGCATATATAAACATAATTCCAAAAATTGAAAAAACAGTTGATGCCCTAAAAGGAGACGAAAAAATTGGCGGAAAAATAATTCTAAGAGCATTAGAAGAACCAGTTAGACAAATAGCAATAAATGCAGGATTAGAACCAGCAGTTATATTAGAGCATGTAAAACAAGAAAAAGAAGGAGTTGGATTTGACGCAAAAGAAGAACAATTTATTGATATGAAAAAAGCCGGAATAGTTGACCCAACAAAAGTATCAAGAAGTGCACTTCAAAACGCAGAATCAGTTGCATCAATGATACTAACAACAGAAAGTATTGTTGCTGAAATTCCTGAAAAGAAATGTGGTTGCGGAGACCATGAACAAGATGCATCAATGGGCGGAATGTATTAATAAAAATAGAAAGAAATTTTATGGAGCTAACTGGAGAAGTAGAAGATATAATTTACAAAAATGAAACAAATGGCTATTGTATAGCATCATTTTATATGGAAAATACCGACACTGTAGTTGTCGGTTATTTGCCGTTTGTAAATAAAGGTGATAACCTAAAAGTAGTAGGAAAATTTGTAACTCATCCTGATTATGGTGAGCAATTTAAGGTAGAATCATTTGAAAAAATTATGCCAGAAACACTAGATGCTCTAGAAAGATATTTATCAAACGGAGTGATAAAAGGAATAGGTCCTGTTACTGCTCAAAAAATAGTAAAAAAGTTTGGAAAAGCAACAATAGAAATAATGAAAAATGAGCCAGAAGAACTTACAAAAATAAAAGGAATTACTAAATCAAAAGCAATAGAAATGTCTGAAAGCTTTATCCAAAATTGGGAACTTTGGCAAATAGTTGGATTTCTTGAAAAATTTCGGAATAAGCCCTGCAAGTGCACAAACTATATACAAAAAGCTTGGTCAAGATACAATTAAAAAAATCGAAGAAGACCCATATATACTTGAAGAACTTAGTGTAAAAGTAGATTTTTCTCAAATTGATAAAATGGCACTTAGTATAGGAATTGAAAGAAATAATTTAAGACGAATTGGTAGTGGAATAAGGCATGCATTAAATTTAGCAGCATTTAATGGTCATTCGTGTGTATTAGAAGCAAATCTTATAACTTTTGTGACAGGACTTTTAGGAATTTCAGAAGAAGATGTTTTAGACGGAATAAAAGATTTAAGAGCAAAAGAACAAATTGCATTAGAGGAAAGAGAAGAAATAGCGACCAATGATGGAAAAACAGAATTGTGTGTACAAACATGGATATACTTAATGGATTATTATAAAACAGAAAAAGATATTGCAAATAGAATAATTGCACTTGAGCAATCTGAAAACATCAAAAAAATAGATAATATTGAAAAAGAAATAAAAAAGACAAGTGATATTAAACTATCAGAAAAGCAAAAAGAAGCAATTAAGCAAATCAATGAAAATAATGTTGCAATTATTACTGGAGGACCCGGAACGGGAAAAACCACAATAATAAAAACAATAATAAACTTATATAAACAAAAAGGAAAGAAAGTTGTATTATGTGCTCCTACTGGTAGGGCAGCAAAAAGAATGACAGAAGCAACAGGAGAAGAAGCCAAAACTTTACATAGATTATTAGAAATAGGTAAACTTTCAGATGAAAAACCTAATCCAGACATAGAAGTAACACCAATTGATGGTGATGTAATAATAATAGATGAAGTATCTATGGTAGATATGTTTTTAATGAATTATGTATTAAAAGCAATTTATAAAGGAAGTAAATTAATTTTAGTTGGAGATGTAGACCAATTACCATCAGTAGGACCGGGTAGTGTATTAAAAGATTTGATAAATTCAAAAAGAATACCATATACTACTTTAAATAAAATTTTTAGACAAGCAGCTAAAAGTAAAATTATTGTGAATGCGCACAAAGTAAATGATGGAATTAACTTTTTTGAAGAAAACTTTGACGAAGATACAATAGATGATTTTGATTTTATCCCAGAAAATAATCAAAAAGCTGTGCAAGAAATGATTTTAGACTCTTATGATATAGATATGCAAGTCATAACACCAACAAAAAAAGGAGAGTTGGGAACAAAAACTTTAAATAAATTATTGCAAGAAAAATACAATCCTTATGAAGACTATAAAGTAGAAAAAAAGTTTGGAGATATTATTTATAGAGAAGGCGACAAAGTTATGCAAACCAAAAACAATTATGATATGACATGGATAAAAGGATTAGAAGTAAGTTCAGGAATTTTTAATGGAGAAATGGGACAAATCATAGAAATTGACAACCAAGAAGGAAAAATAAAAATTAAATTTGATGATGATAAAATTGCAATATATGAAATATCAGACTTAGAACAATTAGAACATTCTTATGCAATAACAGTTCACAAATCACAAGGAAGTGAATTTAATCAAGTAATATTTCCTATTATGCAAGCAGCACCAATGCTACTGACAAGAAACTTATTATATACAGGTATGACTAGAGCAAAAAAGAGACTACTTATGATAGGAAGTAAATCAGCAGTAGAATTTATGATTAATAATGTTAATACTAAAAAAAGAAATACAGGCTTAAAATATAAATTACAAGAAGCGTAAAACTAAAAAAATTTACAATATACAAAAAAGATAATATGTTAAAAATTTGGACAAAAAGTTTAATGATTGAATAAAGGGGCACTAGAGGAAAGGAACAGTTTGAAAATTTTAAACAATATAATTGATATCATATTTCCTGTGCAGTGCGGAATTTGTGGAAAATTAGATTTATATATATGTGATAAATGTTATAATGAACTAAAAAAATACGAAATACAAAACCAAAATGAAGGAATTTTCTTTGCATATAAATATGAAGGACTAATGAGAAAACTTATAATCGAGTATAAATTTAATGATAAATCATATTTATATAAAACATTTGAAGAAACTTTATTAAAAAATAAAAAATTGTGCAAATTTTTGTCTTGCTATGATATAATATTGCCAGTACCATTACATAGAAAGAGAAGTCTTGAAAGAGGCTATAATCAGTCAGAATTAATAGCTAAAGAGTTATCAAATAAACTTGACATAAAACTGTATAATAATATACTTTTAAAAAAAGAGAATACTAAACCACAAAGCACAAAAAATCTTAAAGAAAGAATTGAAGGCGTAAAAGGAGTATTCGAAGTAAAAAATAAAAAGTTAATCAAAAACCAAAAGGTCTTAATTTTTGACGATATTTATACAACAGGAAGCACAACAAATGAATGTAAAAAAGTATTGGAACAAGCAGGTGCAAAAGAGGTAGGAATACTAGCTTTAGCCAAGGATTATATTAATACATAGAAAGGATAAACAAATGGATGATTTAGTAGAGAGCATATTAGACTATATAAGGTCAGATTACACAGACTATGCTGTTATGATAAACGGTGAATGGGGAAGTGGTAAAACTTATTTTTGGAATAACAAAATAAGAAATAAAATAGAATCAATGCAGGTAAATGGAAAAAAATTAACTACCATTTATATGTCATTATATGGAATTTCAAACCTAGAAGAAATAAGTAAAAAAATATTTATAGAAACCACACAACTAATGGATAAAAACTTAAAAAAGTTTATGGATTCACATGGACAAACTACAATTCCAGAGTATGCTAAAACTGGACTAGACATGGCGAACTTTTTTGGAGTAACACAAAATGGTGATAAAATTGACTATGGAAATTTCTTCTCAACAGACGACAAAGTATTATGCTTTGATGACCTAGAAAGAGCAAATGTTGATGTTATAGATATATTAGGATATATTAACAACTTTGTTGAGCATGACCACATAAAAACAATAATAATATGTAATGAAAAAGAATTATCAACCAAATTAAAAAGTAACAACATTGAAATGAAAACATTTATAGCAACATATTTACTAGATAAAGAAAGCAAACTTCTTACAACAGACAAACCAATGGTCGAAAAAATAAAAGATACCATAGAAGATGTATTTGATAAAGCAAATGATTATGAAAGAATAAAGGAAAAATTAATAGGTGAAACATTTGAATACAGACCAGAATTTACTTATATCATAAATGGTATTTTGATGAGATATGAAAAATATCCAGATTTAATAAGATTTCTAAAATCAAACACAGGGCTTATCACATCAACATTTGAAAAGAGTGGAACTAGAAACTTAAGAATATTAAAACACGCCTTGGCAGATTTTAAGAAAATATTTGACATGGTAAATAATTCATATCCAAATACAAACAACAGAATTTTGCAAACAATGCTTATATTTACAATAGCAATTTCATTTGAAATAAAAGCTGGAAAAATTACTAAGGACAAGTTTATAAATGTAAAAGACAACGAAGAATATAAATCAATAGTTGTATCATCAAGAATATTCATGGACAACCGTCAATTCTATATTAAAGAATTTGATAATAACTATTATTACAACTTTAAAGCGGAATATAGATTTTTCAAATTTATTGAATTATTTGTAAGAACTAGAATATTTGATATGAAAATATTTAAAAGAGATATGGAAGACATAATAAATACAATAGACACAAGCAATCTCCCAGGATATAAAAGACTTCTTACAGAAGAATATTGGAAAATATCAGACGATGAATTCCCTAAAGTTGTTGATGATGTATTAGACACCGTAAAAAATGGAAAGCTAAGCTTGATAGACATAGTAAAAATGTATGCATATTTTATGTACTTTTTAAATAAAGACTTGATTCTATATGATGAAGAAACTTTAAAAAGTACATTCATGAATGGACTAAACATTGCCTCACTAACATCAAGCTATTGTGAAAATCCAGAAGAAGAATTAAACGCAATATATGTAGAAGACAACAGCTTTGACATGAAAGAAATTCT
>CANQXO010000089.1 GCA_947627825.1 uncultured Clostridia bacterium | reverse complement strand
TGATGACTTAATAGGTTGACCTCCACCCATTACGCATCCTCCTGGGCAAGCCATAATTTCTATGAAATGATATTCACTCTTTCCATCTCTTACTGCATTTAAAACTTTTCTAGCATTTCCTAATCCTGAAACAACAGCAATTTTAAGTTCTTTTCCTGCAATATTAAGAGTTGCTTCTTTGATTCCTTTTTCTCCTCTTATTTGCTTATATTCAATTTCTTTTAAATCTTGACCTTCTAAAATATCAGCTGCAGTTCTAAGTGCTGCTTCCATAACTCCACCTGTTGTTCCAAATATAGCACCTGCACCTGTTGCTTCTCCCATAGGGTCATCAAATTCTGTATCTTCCAAGCTATTAAATTCTAAGCCTTTTTCTTTTATCATTCTAGCTAATTCTCTTGTAGTTATTACAGCATCAACATCTCTTATGCCATCAGCTTCCATTTCTTCTCTTTGAGCTTCATACTTTTTAGCTGTACAAGGCATAACAGATACAACAAATATCTTCTTAGGGTCAATATTAAACTTCTTAGCATAATATGACTTGATAATTGCTCCAAACATTTGATGTGGTGATTTACAGGTTGATAAATGAGTTAATTGGTCTGGGAAATTCTTTTCTGCAAATCTAACCCATGCTGGGCAACAAGAAGTAATCATTGGTAAAGTTCCGTTTTTCTTTACTCTATCAATAAATTCATTTGCTTCTTCCATAATAGTAAAGTCAGCTCCGGTATTTGTATCAAATACTTTATCAAATCCAATCCTCTTTAAAGCAGTAACCATTTTACCAGCTGAGTTTTCGCCAAGAGGTGTATCAAATTCCTCGCTTAAACCTGCTCTTACTGCTGGTGCAGTTTGAGCAATGGTTATAACATCTGGATTATTAATATTTTCCCAAACTAAATCACTACTTAGTTTTTCATGTAAAGCACCTGTTGGACAAGCTTCAATACATTGACCACAAAATACACAGTTTGAGTCATTTAATGAAATATTGTCAATAGTTGAAATGCAAGAATCAAATCCTCGTCTTGCACAATCTATTGCTCCAATATCCTGTACCTTTTTGCAGGTACTTACGCATCTTCTACATAAAATACATTTTTTAAAATCTCTAACAATTGAAGGAGATTTATCATCAACTTCAGCTTTGTGTTTTTCTCCATCATACTTTACTTCTTGAACATTATATTTAATTGCCAATGCTTGAAGTTCACAATTACCTGACCTAATACAAGTTAAACAATCTCTATGATGATTTGATAAAGTTAAATCTAAAACCATTTTTCTAGCTTGCATAACTTGAGGTGTGTTAGTATGAACAACCATTCCTTCTTCAACTTTTTGAATACATGAAGTTGCTAAGCCTCGTCTTCCTTCAACCTCAACCACACACATTCTGCAATCACCATTTTCATTAATGTCTTTTAAAAAACATAATGTAGGAATATCAATACTTACTTTTCTTGCAGCCTCTAATATTGTTGTTCCCTCTGGAACTTCTACATTTACATTATCAATAGTTAAATGAATTAATTTCTTTTCCATTAGCTACCTCCTATCCTATTGCCTTGAAAGGACATTTTTGCATACAAGTTCTACATTTAATACATTTGCTTTGGTCAATTGTATGTACTTTGCCAACTTCACCACTAATTGCAGAAACAGGGCAAACCTTTTTACACAAGTCGCATCCTCTACATTTTTCTTCATCAATGACAATTTTGGCTAATTCTTTACATTCTTTTGCTCTACAATTTTTATCAATAACATGCTCTTTATATTCATCTGCAAAATATTTCATTGTACTAAGAACAGGGTTTGGCGCTGTTTGACCAAGGCCACAAACAGAAGCTTGTTTAATTCCTTTGGCTAGAGTATCAAGATTAACTAAATCACTTTCCTCACCTTTGCCTTCGCAAATCTTTGTAAGAATTTCAAGCATTCTCTTTGTACCAATTCTACAAGGAGTACACTTACCGCAAGACTCACTAACAGTAAACTCTAGATAGAATTTAGCTATATTAACCATACATTTACTATCATCCATTACAATAAGTCCACCAGAACCCATCATAGAATCAATTTGAGAAAGAGACTCATAATCAATAGGAGTATCTAAATGTGCTTCTGGAATACATCCACCAGAAGGGCCACCAGTTTGAGCTGCCTTGAATTTTCTTCCATTTGGAATTCCACCGCCTATATCAAATACTATTTCTCTTAAAGTAGTTCCCATAGGTACTTCAACAAGACCAACATTATTAACATCTCCACCTAAAGCGAAAACCTTTGTTCCTTTTGATGTTTCTGTACCAATTGAAGCATACCACTTAGCTCCATTTAGTATAATTCTTGTAATATTTGCATAAGTTTCAACATTGTTAATAAGAGTTGGACAACCCCATAATCCACTATGTGCAGGATATGGAGGTTTTAACCTAGGCTGACCTCTTTTTCCTTCAATTGATTCAAGAAGTGCTGTTTCCTCACCGCAAACAAATGCACCAGCACCTAATCTAATTTCAATATCAAAAGCAAAATTTGTTCCAAAAATATTTTTTCCAAGAAGACCATATTTTCTTGCTTGGTCAATTGCAACTTGTAATCTGTGAACAGCTATTGGATACTCAGCTCTAACATATATAAAACCTTTATTTGCTCCAACAGCAAAACCAGCAATCTCCATTGCTTCTAAAACTGAATGTGGGTCACCTTCAAGAATACTTCTGTCCATGAAAGCTCCTGGGTCTCCCTCGTCAGCATTGCAAACAACATATTTTTGTTTTCCTTCTTCAATTTTTACGAAGCTCCATTTCTTACCAGTTGGGAAACCTGCACCGCCTCTACCTCTTAGTCCAGAATCTGAAACTTCTTTTATAACCTCATCTTGAGACATTGAAGTTAAAACTTTTTCTAAAGCTTTATATCCATCAAAAGCAATATATTCATCAATGTCTTCAGGATTAATTACACCACAATTTTTAAGGGCAATTCTTTTTTGTTTTTTATAAAAGTCTAAATCATCAAGTCTGTCAACCATTTCTCCAGTAACATTTTTGCAAAGTAATCTTTCGACCTTTTTACCACCAATAATATGACTTTCAATTATTTCTTCACAATCATCTGGAGTTACCATTTGATAGAAAGTATCTTCTGGTCTAATAATTACGATTGGACCTTTTGAGCAAATACCAAAACATCCTGTCATAATAACTCTAACATTTTTAAGCTTTTTCTTTTTAATAATTTGATTAAAATTCTTTAAAATCTCTGGTGATTTAGAAGATGTGCATCCTGTTCCATGACACACTAAAATATGTTTTTCTCTAGTATCAGCACTTGTATTTACTCTTAAATCAAGTTCTTTTCTTTTTTCTTCTCTAATTTTGTGTAAATCTTCAATTGTTTTCATTAAAATAGCCTCCTTCCTATTTTTTATTTAAATTATTTCTTCATGTATTCGTCTATAACTTCATCAAGTTTTTTTACTGTAGCTTTTCCATAAACTTCATTATTGATAGTAAAAACTGGTGCTAAGCCACATGCTCCAACGCATCTAGTTGAATCTAAAGAGAATTTACCATCTTTGCTTGTTTCACCTTCTTCAAGACCCAACTTTTGCTTTGCTCTTTCTAATATTTCTTTTGAACCTTTAACAAAACAAGCTGTTCCTAGACAAACTGAAACATTGTATTTTCCTTTTGGCTTAGTTGTAAATCTTGAATAAAAAGTAACTACACCGTATATCTCAGCAACTGGAATATCAAGATATTCAGATATTTCAAGTTGAGCTACCTTTGGAACATAGCCAAATTTTGTTTGGACTTCTTCAAGTATCATAATTAAATTATCCTTTGTTTGCTTAAACTTGGATAATATTTCTTTTGTTTCTTCTCTTACCTTTTTGTCCATGCAATTTTCCATTTGTTATCTCCTTGTATAATATATTTAGGTTTTAAAGGTAACCTATAAACCTTTGTATAACGATTAATAAATGATATATTTGCTATTGTTTTTATATTTATGTAAAGTCTAATAAACAAAATAAAATCTAGTTTGATTATATCAAACTAGATTAATTTATACAATTCCTTTTACATAACTTTATTGAAAATTTTAAATTATTAAAACATTTAAGATATAAAGTTATTTAAATATTTGTATTATTTAGAATTTGCTTTAATAAATTTATAAATTATACATCGACTTGTAAAATATCCATAAATAAAAAGTAGTTTTACATTAACTTGTAAAACTACTTTGATGATTTTTTCTTGATTAGCAACAACTCCAAATAATAAACAATATAATTAAAATTATAACACCAGAAATTATTGCTTGTGCAGCCTGCTCTGTCATTCCTGTTCCTCTTAGAGTATTTATTATTTTTTGATATATATATACAAATATTGGCTTAGATATTGCCCATATAAACCGCCATATTGCCCAGCCAACTGTTAAAAAAATGCATACTATTATAATGACAGCCCACATTATGATTTTCCTCCTTTTTTATAAAAAAAGAGTGGTATCATTGATACCACTTTTTTCACATTACAAAACAAACTTGTAAACATTTTTGTTTGGATTCATCACATAGAGTTCACTTCGATTCTCACTAATTTGTTTAAGTTCGAGTTTTGATTCGAAAGTTATTATTCCTATCATAGTTTCTGTAATAATTTTAGAAATAGGCATAGTTTCCACATATGGCATAACTGATACCATTTTTCCATCACCAGCCAAGCACAGAGTCCCTCTATGAAAGACACTAGTTTGTAGATTCAGTGTATCATAATTTATATCGGTTGTTTCAAAAATTCCTTTTCCCTTTCTAAATACTATAGTATTGTATTTTCCAGAGATTTTTGATACCCAAATCCACATATTTGAAATAGCGTCATATTTCATAATAATAGGTCTTTGTCCTTGAATAATTGTACAAATACCTTCAATATCAATTTCTATACTATCATCATGCATTTTAGAAATTATAGCATACTTAGAATTTGTTGTTGCTACATATTCAAATTCAGTCTGCTTTTTGACAATATCTATAATGCTTACATTACCATTAATAATTGTCAATTTTTTTAAAGTGTTAGTTTTGTCTTCAACATAATAAATATCATTTCCGTATACTCTTACAGTTGATTGGTCCTGAACATAAATTTTTTCAATTATTACTTCATCCCTGTACAGATATACATAACATGCATTTTTAACATTACCAGTTTTGCTAATTTTTTGCATAAAGATTAAAGGTTTGATTTTGACTACATACTTATCATTTTCCAAGAAGTATGTTTCAATTTTTCCAAAACCTTTTACACATTTTCTAATTATCTCTCCTCTTTCATTTACACGAACAACTTCGCCTATTTTGTTT
>CANQXO010000088.1 GCA_947627825.1 uncultured Clostridia bacterium | reverse complement strand
GTTGGATTTATTGTTTTTCCTGTATTTTGTGCATCGCCAAGCCATTTTTGGTATTCTACTTGCTTTTCTTCTGTTGTGGCATTAGTTGATGTATTTACGTTACCTGCAGTAGGTTCTTCTATATCAGATAAATCTACAGTTTTATTTGATGTAATGTTTTCAAATACTACATCAATACTATTTGTTTCTAATACTGGATTTGAATGGCTGAATTTAATAGTAACTGGAGTACTAGAAGTTGTACCTTGTTTACTTGTTGCAGCAACTACCGCAGGATTTTCTAAGTCAATCCAAACTGGAACAAGGTAATCATCTTGAAGTTTATTTTGAGTTAACAATGATGATATATTTGATGTATCTATAATTATTCCATTTTCTGCATCATTATTTTCATCTTTTATATTATTACTACTAACTGCAATATACATTACAATCCATTTACCTTTTTTGCCATTTACTGTGATTTCAGATATCTTATCTAAAGGTAATTTAACTTTTATTATATCAGTATCATTAACTTTTGAAATATGCTGGCTTTCTTCCCACCAATTTAGTTTTTTACATTCAATTAGATTTGAGTTTAAAGTAGGAAGATTTACATTCTTTACTTCTGCTTTTGGTTCAACTACTGTAATACCTGTTAATTCTGCTTCACTTGCCTTAAATTGATCATTTACATATGTTCCTCCTAACGCTTTTTCACGAGTTTTTACGTTTGATTTTTCACTAGGTTTTAATGTAATTGTTGTACCTGTATCACTAGGTTTGTAGTTATTTTTTAATGTAATTGCTTCACCATCAGCATCAATTTTTAGAGCATCTAATGTAACTTTAAATTCATAATCAGAAACTATATCTTCTTCTGGTATAACAGCATTACCTAATTTTAAATCTGCAACAGGAATATTAGTTTTAATTACCATAGTATAATATCTACCAGCTTCTCCATCAACAGTAGTTTCTTCTATAGCATATGTATATACATCATATGTTATTGTTTGAGCATCTCCAGACAAATTACCTACATTAATATTTCTAATAGCTTCTAAATTGTCTTTTTCAACAGTAGATGTGGCTTTAACATCAGAACCATCATGAATTTTTAATGTAATAGGTAATTCTTCTATTTCATTATTTGATAATTTATATTTTAGTGTAAATGTTATATCTTCTTTGTTAGATGGATTAATCCAAACATTTAAATTACCATTTTTTGCATAAGCTTTTTCTAATTTAACATTTGTATCGTCAGTATAAATAGCATTTATAGTTGATGTTCTTAAATCTTCACTTGTTGAATTATTTAAATATAATACAACTGGTACTAAAGTTTCACCATCTGCATTTTGTGCTACACCTGTTACATTTCCATCGGTCATAGTTAATTTTATTTTTTGTGTTAAAAGAGCATAATCAATTGCTACATCTACAACTTTATCATCTTTGTCATTCTTTTCAACTGATGAAACAGCTTGGTTTGTTTGTGTACCATATACAGATGTTTTAGTTGCATTATGAATCCAAATAGCAGATGTAGATTCAAATTTTACTTCCTTAGCTGTAGCTGCTGCTACTTGTTTATTTGATGCTTTTTTATTTTTCATTACTATATTAGTAGTTGATTCATTTGCATCTAATAATACATATACATCTGTTGTACTATCTGGAACTGGTACAGTATTATATACTTTCTTTGTATCTTTATTTACAGCTTCTACCTTATCATTAGCTAAACCTTCAACATGAACTCTAACTCTATAATATTTGCCTGCATCTTCTGTAGAATATTTGCTCATAAGGTTAACGTTACCATAGTATATTGGTGCTGTTGCACTAAATGTAGTTGATGAGCCGTTAGTTGTTGAAACTTTTTGTGTATTTGTCTTTACAATAGAATCAGTTATTGTATTTACATCATTATCTCTAAGTTCTTGGAATTTAAAACTTGTTGGCATTGTTGCATCTACAACATGAATAGTTACATTTTTTACTTTTCCATCATTTGTTAAAGTAAATGTATAATCATTAACTGTATTAGGTACTGTTAATTTTAAATTTCCATTAGTTCCAAGTGTACCAGCAGTAATTCCTTCACTTGAGAAAGTTGTACCTGTTGGTATACCAGTTAAAGTAAATTCAAGCTTACTACTTGTTTTTGTTGTATCAACATTTAATGTAATTTCACTTGTTTCATTGTCTACAATTACATCTTGAAGTGCACTACTTGCGCTAAATGTCTTTTCTTTTACAGCTAAAGTTAACTCTAGAACTTCTTGGTCTGGCAAAACGCTGAAAGCGTTGAAAATACAGCATTTTAACAATATTTATGTTAAAATAAAAAAGGAGATACAGCAACGATTATCTAAATGAAATAAAACAAAAGATGTGAATGAAGTAAAATATATAGGTATGAAAAATAGTAATAAAAATTTTAAAAAGTGTCGATTGAATCCTGCCTGCTTATTTAAAATATGTATACAGTGGCTTTGTATATTAATAATAATTTCTAAATATATTTTGAAATAGATTTATTATCATGCAAAAGCAATTTTAAATATTTTTATATTTAGTAAATTATTCATAAACTAAAAAATAATCATATATTGAAATGACTGCTATAATACCCAATATTATAGCAGTCAAAAAATTTCTATTTATAATTTATTAACTTACTAGCCAATCTAAAACATTTATCTTTTTTATACCATCAAAATCAGCTATAGGATCTACATCCATTGTAAGTATATATTTAGGATAATGATCATTTATATTTTGCAATGGTTTTAATTCTCTTTCAAGAGTAGTCTTTTCTCTTGTTGTATATGCTACTTGAAAATAAGTAAAACCTTCTTTATTTTCAGCTACAAAGTCAATTTCCTTTTCCAAAGCTCTACCAATATAAACTTTATATCCTCTTCTTATAAGTTCAAGATATACAATATTTTCTAATATATGCCCAGCATCTATGTTTCTTCTGCCTAATATTGCATACCTCATAGTAACATCAGTTGCATAGTATTTTTCACCAGATAGTAATAGCTGTTTACCTTTTATATCAAATCTAGGAACTTTATTAAATATAAAACATTCTGTTAATGCTTCTAAATAACTTTCAACTGTATGAACAGATATAGACCTTCCATCTGAAGTTAATGTATCAGCTATTTTTTTTATAGATAGCGAATTTCCTATATTATCAAACATAAATTTAGCCACTGTTTTAAGCATTGAAGTATCTGCTATTTTTTTCCTTTGAGCAATATCCTTTAGTATTATTGTGTTATATAAAGCATCTAAATAATCATCTATTTCTGCTTCACTTTCTAATTTTAAAGCATAAGGAAATGAGCTTCTATTTATATATTCTAAATATAATCTTTCATCTACTTGTTTTTCATAATAAGAAACATATTCTTTAAATGATAATGGATACATCTTTATTTCTATATATCTGCCAGTTAATAGTGTTGCAAGTTCTCCTGATAAAAGATAAGCATTAGAGCCTGTTATATATACATCTACATTTTTAATTATATATAGTCCATCAACAGCTTTTTGAAATTCTGGCACGTTTTGTACTTCATCTAGGAATACATAATATTTATTATCATCTACTATTTGTTTTTTTATAAAATTATATAGTTCTTTATAACTATTGAACTCATTGTCTGGATTTTCAAGATTAATTGCTATAATATGATTATCATCAATATTTATGCTTTTTAAATAATTAATATATAATTCAAATAAAGTTGATTTTCCACATCTTCTTATTCCTGTTATAACTTTTATTAAATCTTTATCTTTCCATATTTTTAATTTTTCTAAATATTCTTTTCTTTCTATCATACTAAAAATAATTCCTTTCCATTTATATTTTAAACTAAGCACAATTATAAAATTTTATTATTTTTACTATTATTATTATACACTATTTAAGTAAAATTTGCAATTGAATGCATTTTTTTCTTAAAAATGTAAAAAAATGCATTGGAATATAATATAATTAATGTTATATATAATTATAATAATATTATTTTTAGCAATAGTTTATACTATTTTTTTATTTATATTCTTAAAGAAAAATAACTTTGGGCATTGGAAGAATTTTCAAAACTATAATTCTAAAAATTGAATTGGAGTAAAATGTTATATAATAAAAAATAGATTTGGGTTATAATAAAATTAAATTCAATATATAATAACATTGACAAATTTGTACTTATGTATTACAATGTATTACAAAAAAAGGAGAGATAAAATATGACTGTTTCAGTAAGGTTAAGTGAAAAAGATGAATTATTAATAAAAAAATATGCAGAACTTAATAATATTTCATTATCTGATTTAATTAGAAATGCAGTAATAGAAAAAATAGAAAATGAATATGACTTAAAAGCTTATGAAAAAGCAGTAGAAGAATATAAAAAAAATCCAAAGACATATACTCTTGAAGAAGTAAAAAAGGAGTTAGATATATAATGGTATATAAAGTTGTATTTACGGAAAAGGCAAAAAAAGAACTAAAAAAATTAGATAAACCAATTGCTGCATTGATAGTTGGGTGGTTAGAAAAAAATATTGAAGGCTGTAATAATCCAAGAGTGTATGGAAGAGGATTAATTGGAAATAAATATGGTCAATGGCGTTACCGCATTGGAGATTATAGAGCTATTTGTGAAATTCAGGATAATAAAGTTATTGTACTAGTACTAGAAATAGGACATAGAAAAGATATATATGAATAAATAATATTGGCATAATACGCTCTATTACTAATTTTTTTAATTTTATTGATATTTAATAATACAATGTATTCCTCTAGATTTTCTTTGGATTGCTTTAATCTATATTATTATTCATTTAGGAGACACTCCTCATTCATTACAATTTTTTATGTTTGACAAAATACAAAAGAAATGCTAAAATATATTTGACGTCAAAAAACTACGTCGGTCATATTATGGAACCAAAAAAAGATACTAGGTAAAGAGCAATCCTAGTATCTTTTCTTTTTAGTTATTATCGAATTTATTTAATATTAAATAAATCAATAACAATACTAAAACCAAATCGGTCATATGTATAAAACCTCCTTTCTACCTTCTGGTGAAAGGCAAATAAAGTATATAACATATTGAAAAAATGTCAACTTTTAAAATCTATATTATTGCTACTATTATAGCAGTCATTTTACTATATGATTATTTTTTGTTATAATATATTCATTCCAATTTTTTCAGTATTTTCAACGCTTTTAGCGTTTTTGCCAGACCAAGAAGTTCCAACATACGCTTTGGATGAAAATAATTATGATGATGAAATAGAAGAAGCTACTTTAGAAAATAATGTAATCACAATAAAAGTAGATTTAAAAGGACTTACAGCAGATCAAA
>CANQXO010000087.1 GCA_947627825.1 uncultured Clostridia bacterium | reverse complement strand
AAAAATATACCCAACTAGAAACATATTATCATTTAGAGAAACAGATACAATTTCAGGACAACAAGGTCTTGATGTTCAGAAAAAGACTGACGGTTCTGTAAACATAATCCGGAGAGGTTGCAACAGACCCCGTAGCATCTTGGATGATACAAGCAGCCCAAGTTGCATCTAAGTTTACATTATTTACACACCATGCTAAAACATTCCCTAACTTAGTTACTGCATTAAGAAACTCAATGTTAAGATCAGGAGTTTTCACAAACGAAATTGTAGCAGAAGAACAAGTTGTACAAGTTCTTAACTTTGATATTCACCTAGTAAAAGACTTCAAAGGAAGAAGATATGTAGAAAGAATAACAGAATGTATACCAGTAGAAGATGTAAATGACTATACATTTGATCATAGAAAAGAAAACACAATAGAAGGAAAATTTGAAAAATTTGTTGATAATACAACAAAATATTATACAAAAGAAACTAATAAAGAATTATTTAAATATGTAAATATTCTTGAATATCAAGATGGTGCATATGTTATAACAAATAAAATTTCGGACAAGAATTTACAAGAAATGTACATAAATATGGATGAAACAGACTCGGCAGCATTTAGTGATTTCGTAAATAGAAAATGGGGAGTAAAATTCAGCGAAATAGGAGAAGTTATAAAATAAAAGGAGGTGAGTCTTTAAACAATGAATTTGTTATTGGTACTTATAGGAATAGTTGGAGTTATGTTCTTAGTTATAGTTATACTATTCCTAAGACTAAAAGCAAAAATGAGAAATGCAGATGTAATGAGAATTGAAAAACTTAGAAAAGATACATCAGAAAAAGGTTTTTCAATGGAAGTCTTTTACCAAAAACTTTATATAAGATTTCTAAAGACTCCTTTCTTAAAAAGATATTTATTAAAGATTAGAAGAAGACTAGAAATAAACAACATAGACGATGAATTTAAAACAAGAAATGATTCAGCTAAAATTGTTTTTAAAGCTTTACTAATAATTATACCATTAACTATAGTTGTTATAGTAATAACTAATAAAAACTTACTATTAATGTCAATTATTTTAATATTTGAATTATTTATAGTAGATTCCTTTACAGATGGAATGGTTGATAAATTAGACAATAACTTACTTACTCAACAGATTAATTTTTTTGCAGCAATAAGGCATTCTTATCATG
Organism: uncultured Clostridia bacterium; assembly: GCA_947627825.1. Next base: position 4,220 of record CANQXO010000087.1, on the reverse strand, counting down.
AAACTAACATGGTAGGTGAAGCAATATATGCAACAGCACAAGATATTGAAGATGTAGAAATATCAAGACAAGCAGAAAAAATATATGAAATTCTAAATTCACAAGACCCAGAGTCAGAGTTAGAAAAATATTATGATATTGCACCAAATAACTACATAAAAGAATTTGCCGGAATATCATATTTAACACAAGAATTTGGTGACAGAAAAGTAGATGGCTCATCACTATATTTAAAGAACTTAGAAAATATTACACAAGAAATGCAAATTGAAATATTAAAAAGGGATAAATTAAATTATACATTTCAAAGTTTATCAGTAATTTCAATTGTTCCAATGTTATTATTGGAACCACTAAAAAGTTGGGCTATATCAAACTTCTCATTTACCAAAAACTTTTATTTAGGAAAACAAGGATTAATTGTTCAAGTTTTAATAATGGTAGCAACATTTATATGCTACATATTAATCAGAAAATTGAAAGATAATGGAGCTGTAAAGTCAATACAAGATGAACAAAATCCATGGCAAGAAAAACTTTATCAAAAGCCTTTAATAAAGAAATTTGTAAAACTATTTATGCCAAAACCTAATACAAAAGATGAAAGAAAAATAAAGAAATTATTAAAAGATGCAGCATCAAAAACTAGAATAGAATGGCTGTATGTAAATAGGCTGGTAATATCAGCAGCATCTTTCGTTGTTGCTTTAATATTTTTTGTAGCATTACATATGATAGAAATTGATTATATATACACACAGCCAACATCAGACTATAATTTGATTGGTGAAATGAACGAAAGACAAACTGAAATGGCTATGGAAACAACAAGAAAACATAATGCAATATTAGACCAACTAAGAGGCAACAGGGGAGCAACTATTGCGGATGTTCAAAGAGTAATGAGAAAATCTAAAGAATATAGAGATGCATCAGATGAAGATATAGAGTCAAATTCTGAAAAAATATTAGAAAAATTAGAAAAAGTAAATAAAGAGTATCTACAATGGTTTGAAGTATTGATGGCAATGGCAATTTCTTTAATTGGATATGCTTCTCCAATTCTACTATTAAGGTTCCAAGTTAGAATGAGACAAATGGAAATGGAAGATGAAGTAATGCAATTCCAAACTATTATCATGATGCTTATGAGACTTGAAAGAGTTGATGTTGAAATGATATTAGAATGGCTAGGAAGATATGCGGATATATTTAAAGAGCCAATCAATAAATGCTTAAATAACTATGAAAGTGGTGCATGGGAAGCATTAGAAGAAATGAAAGAAGATGTTACCTATGAACAATTTATTAGAATTATAGAAAATTTACAAACAGCCGTTGAAAAGGTACCAATTATAGAAGCATTTGATGAATTAGATTCAGATAGAGATTACTATAGGGACAAGAGAAAGGAATCAAACGAAAGATTAATCAGCAGAAAAGGTATGATAGGAAAAGCAATTGGATTTACACCAATGGTAGCAGTATTTGTTGGATACTTAATTGTTCCACTTGTACTAATAGGAATGACCAGTATGTCATCATCATTTGATTCATTATCATCAATGTCTTCATAGTAAAATGAAAGGAAAGAAGAATGGAAAATGCATCAAAAGCTTTAATAATAGCAGGAGGGATGCTCATCGCATTGCTTGTAGTATCTTTGCTGGTTATTGGATGGAATAATATTACGAGTTATAATAGGCAAGAAGAAATGGCTCAAACAATGGAGCAAATCACCAAATTTAACAAAGAGTTTGAATCATACAATAAACAAGTAGTATATGGTTACCAATTAATTTCCTTAAACAATTTAATATTGGATACTAATTATAGATATAACCCTATGTTAGATAATTATAGGGAAGTAAAAGGTTATGTTAAATTTTTGAAAGATTCGATTATATACAATCAAGTTTCAGCAGATAGACAAAAAGAAATGACACAGGATTATATGGAGCTTAATAAGTTTATTGAAGAATATTATCAAGTAGGAGGAAAAGATTTTGAAAAGATTTTTAAGGAATCTTTCTTCCAATGTGATAATGTAGTATATGATGGTGAAGTAAAGCAAAATAATGGTAAAATTGAAGTGAGTGGAAAAGGCTCTGGAAGAGTAGTTGAACTCTACTTTACTCAAATAGCTAAAACAAATTAGGTTTATAGTTATAAATAAAAATGAAAGGAAAAATACATGGAAAATGCATCAAAAGCTTTAATTATTGCTGGTGAAGTATTAATTGCGCTATTAGTTATTACAATGATGGTGTTGATATTTACAGCGTTTGGTAGTTTCTCAAACAATATGCATACTAAAATGGTTGAAGCACAAGCAGCTGAGTTTAATAATCGTTTCTATTCTTTTAGTCATAGAAGTGATATTACAGCTCAAGAAATTGTTACAATTATAAATTATGCAAAACAAGCAAATGATGCAAGGCAAATTGATTATAATAATAGGACTGAATCAGAATATTATACTACTGTACTTATAAATGGAAAAGACTTTTTTGGAAGTTCAGAATATATAGATGAAGATGAAGAATATAAGGATATTTCAAAAAAAACTATAGAATTTCTTGAAAAGAATCAACAATTTTACTTTAGATGTAATAAAATAGTTACAAAGGCACCGGGTGGAGGAATACATGTAGAAAATGATGATGATGAAACAGATATACTAATAGGAAAAGATACTGGATTAGTAACAAAAATCAACTTTCATAAAATAGATAGTAGCATAATTACAGTATATTAATTAAATAAAAAATATTATAATAAAATATTGCATATATATTTTTTTAATGGTATAATTTAAAGGAATTTTATGAAAAAAATAACAATAATAATTATCGGAATTTTAGCAATTTGTTGTACAATGTGGTATGGATTTTATCAATATAGATCGAAAAAATCAGATATTGAAACTAATAATATTGAATTTACTTCTTTATATGAAAAAGAAGTAAATGGAAGTAATCTAGCTACATTAATAAATAAAGCATTTGATAAAAATGAAACAAATAATGTAAAAAAAGACTCAAATGGACAATATATAGATAATAATAAAAATTCAATCAAAATAGAAATAAAATTTAAGCAAAGTGATAAAACATTTCCAATGGAATCAATAAATGAAAATCAAGTATCTGAATTTATTAGATTATATGGACAAGCTACATTTAAATGTACAGAAATTGAATATCATAAAACAACGAAATATGTAAAATACTTATATTTCGAAGAAATTTAAATAAGTTATTAGTTTTTAGTCTTTTATGACAAAATTTTTAATAAATTAATCAAAGGAGGAAGTTAACAAATGGAAAATGCATCAAAAGCATTAATTATTGCAGGAGCAATACTAATTTCAATTTTAATTATAGGATTGGGGGTTTTAGTTTTTAATATGGCTTCTAGTACAACTCAAAGAGTAAATTTAAATAGCCAAGAAGCAGAAGCCCATAATCAACAATTTTCAGCTTATTTTGGAAATAGAAGGTCATCAACAGAGGTTAAAAACTTAATGTCAGCCATCAGAAGTAATAACATAACAGGTACTACAAATGGAGATACAAGCAACATAACAGTTGTTTTTGCAGAAAAAGGTGAGACTTTAACAGTTGCAAAACCAGCGAAAGTTTCAGCAAGTGTAAAGTCAGGCAATACTTATTGGATTGGTGTACTAAATGATAAAGCAGCAAAAGATGATGATGCAGCTAGTGCTACTGCAAGTGGTGATGGAAGTGAAGCTTATTATTCAACAGGTTATTTAAGAATAATTTGTGTTTATGGTGGAGGCGAAGCTCCTACTAATGTAGAGTAAGCTTAATGTATGAATATCATAATGATGAGAGGTTTATAATATGGAAAATGCTTCAGATGCATTAAAGATTGCAATGGCAGTTTTGGTATTTTTGCTCGCATTGTCAGTAGCAATATTAGCTTTTACAAAAGCTAATCAAGCTGCCACATCCGTTTTAGGAAGGACGAAAATTCAATATTATAATACTGAGAATATAAGAGTATCAGAGAATAGAATAGTTGGCATTGAAACAATAATACCAACTTTATATTCTTATTATAAAGAAGGATATACTATTTTATTTTATGATGGAAGATCTTCATACAATAGTGAAACCCAAGAATTAGGAGACACTAATATAAAACCATTAACACTTTATTACTCAGAAGCCTTACCAGAAAGATTAGCATTATCA
>CANQXO010000086.1 GCA_947627825.1 uncultured Clostridia bacterium | reverse complement strand
CTGGATTACATATTTTTGTAGATAGACTTTTAGGATTAGTTGCAGGTGGAGGAATATTCTTACTCATAACCCTTATTGGTGGTGCGATAGCAGGAAAAGAAGCAATGGGTTATGGAGATGTAAAACTCATGGGAGCATTAGGATTAACCTTTGGATTAACTACCACAATAATGATTGCAATTTTATCATTTTTGCTAGGTGCCATAATCAGCATAGTGTTATTGATAACTAGAAAAAAGAAGTCAAACGAGTATATACCATTTGGACCATTTATAGTAATGGCAGTATTTTTAGCAATTTTTATACCAAAAAATATATTATTGCTTATATTACTTAAAATATTTACACTAGGATTGTATAAAGTATAAAGGGATGATTTTATGAATTATAAAATAAAAAGTCTTAGGGAAAAAATGAAGTTACAAGGCATAGATGGAATGATAGTTTCAAACCCAACTAATATTTATTATTTGGTAGGAACTAAAGCAGAAGGAATATTCATTTTAAACAATAAAGAAAATATTTTAATAACAGATGCGAGATATATTGAAGAAGTCAATAATGCAATAACAATTGATGATGAAATAATTGTTTATGATAGTATAACTTTGTCAGAAGACGATTATTTAGCTTTTTTTGCTGAGTGCCAAAAAATCGGTATTGAAGAAAATTACATAAGCTATGCAAAATATCAAGAATATGTAAGAAAGTTCCGCTTAAAAGAGGCACTAGAAACAAACAACATTGTTGAAAATGAAAGAGTAATAAAAGATGATAGTGAAATCGCTAAAATAAGGAGAGCATCAGAAATAACTGATAAATGTTATTCTCATTTGTTAGAATATATCAAAGAGGGCATAACAGAAAAAGATATTGCTTTAGAAATAGAAAGTTTTTTTATAAAAAATGGTGCAGATGGAACTGCATTTGAAACAGTAGTTGCAAGTGGTGAAAATTCTTCAAAGCCACATTGGGTACCAACTGACAAAGTAATTGAAAAAGGTGATTGCATAGTTATAGACTTTGGAGCAAAATATAAAGGCTACTGCACAGATATGACAAGAACAGTATTTGTAGGAGAAGCTTCGGAAGAAGTAAAAGATTTATACAATTTCATATTAAGTTGTCAAGCAAGAGTTACAAACAAAATAAAAGATAATGCAGATGGAAAGCTCATTGCAAAAGGGCTAGAAACAGAATTTAACGCAAGAAATTACACGATGATACATGCCTTAGGGCACGGCGTTGGATTAGAAGTGCATGAAAAACCAGTTTTAAGTACAAAGTCATGTAGCACTTTAAAGGAAAACATGGTAGTTACCAACGAACCGCGGAATATATATACCACGGAAAGTTGGGAATAAGAATTGAAGACACTATTTTAGTAAACAAAATGTCTTCAGAGATACTAACTAAGTCAGACAAAAAATTGACTATTATATGATATACAACTAAAATGTCATTTATATTTAAAATTATTGTAATAATTGAAAACAAAGAAATAAGGAGTTTAAATAGTTAAGCATATTTGAGCTCTTTTATTTTAGTTTATTTTGACAAAAATGCCCTAAATTCCCTTTAATTTTTCAAAATAGCACTTGCAAATAAATTTTTTTATTGATATGATATCATTGATAAATTATTTAAACAAAAAGGATGAACAAAAATGATAGAATTTAGAAATGTAAGCAAATCTTACACAAGTGGTCAAGAAGCTGTACATAATGCTAATTTTACAATAGAAAAAGGAGAATTTGCTTTTTTAGTAGGAAGTTCAGGCTCAGGTAAATCAACAATTATAAAATTGATATTAAAGGAAGAAGAACCAACAACAGGAAATATAATAATAAACGGAAAAGATACAACATTTTTAAAACCAAGTAGAGTTCCATATTTAAGAAGAAGTATGGGAATTGTTTTTCAAGACTTTAGATTGTTACCAGATAAAACAGTATATGAAAATGTAGCATTTGCAATGCATGTTGTAAGAGCAACACCAAAACATATAAGAAGACAGGTTCCAATGGTACTTTCATTAGTAGGACTTGGAGAAAAAGCAAAAGTTTATCCAAATGAGTTATCAGGAGGAGAACAACAAAGAGTTGCATTAGCAAGGGCTATAGTAAACAATCCATCAATGTTAATTGCAGACGAGCCAACTGGAAACTTAGACCCTAATACAGCTTGGGATATTATGGAACTATTAAATGATATCAACTTAAGAGGAACAACAGTAGTAGTTGCAACCCATGCAAAAGATATCGTTGATAAAATGAAAAAAAGAGTTATTCGCATAGACAAAGGTAATATAATTCGTGATGAAAAAGGTGGGTATGACGGTGAAGTATAATAGTATTGGATATTTAATTGGAGAAGGATTTAGAAGCGTAGCAAAGCAAAAGAAAATGACAAGTGCATCAATAATTATTATGTGTGCTACGATGTTTATATTTGGTGTATTTTACCTTATAGGAGAAAATATAAACTACATCATGAAGCAAGTAGAAAGTCAACAAGGAATGAGAGTAATAATTGCAGAAAACGCAACTCAAGATGAAATAACTAATATGGAATCTAGAATAAGGCAAATAGAAGGCGTAAATCAAATTACTTTCTACTCAAAAGAAGATGCTCTGGCATCAATAAAAGAAAGACTTGGAGATTTAACACTAAATAGTAAAGTGCAAAGCGAAATTCTTACTATAAGTGGAGTAGAAGAAATCACAGCACAAGATGACACGATTGCCTCACTTGCAACTGTGGCAAAAGGTATACAAATGGCAACAGTAGCACTACTAGTAATTTTGATTATAATCTCAGTATTTATAATTTCATACACCATAAAGCTTACTGTATATGCAAGAAGAAAAGAGATTTCTATAATGAAATATGTTGGAGCAACTAATGGATTTATCAGAGGTCCATTTATTGTAGAAGGTGTAATTATAGGAGTAGTATCAGCACTTATAACGCTTGCAATAGTAGGAGTTGTATATAATTCGGCAATAAATGGAATTTTATCATCATCTGTAATACAAATTATAAATATGACACTATATGGTTTCTCAGACATATTTATAAAATTATTAGTTGTTTACTTAGTATTAGGAACAGGCATAGGAATTGTAGGAAGTATGATTTCAATGAGAAAATACTTGAAAGTATAAATCAAAAGAGATTATCATTAATTCAATTAAAATGTGAAAAAATTATAGGAGGATACTTATGAAAAGCAAGATTATATCATTATTTGTTATAATACTGTTTTTAAGTACAAGCATAGCAAATTCCGTATTTGCAGCAACGCAACAGGAATTACAAGAAGAAAGAGAAAGACTAGAAAGAGAAAAAAATAATGCACAAACAGAAAAAAATAATATATCAAGTGAGAAAAAAAATGAACAAGACGAACTAGAAGTTATTACAAATCAATTAAGTTCTTTAAGAAACGAGATTTCTCAACTAGAAAGCCAATTGAATGAATTAAACGATTCAATTACCAAAAAACAAGAGGAAATAGAGCAAAAACAAAAAGAATTAGAGCAAAAGCAAGAACTTTTGAAAAAGAGATTAGTTTCGATGTATAAAAACGGAGGGCTAAGCTATTTAGATGTTTTGCTAGGAGCATCAAGCTATATGGATATGCTTGCATCATTTGATGCTTTAGAGCAAATTGCAGACGCAGATACAAAATTAATAAATAAAGTAACAAGTGAAAAGCAAGAATTAGAACAAGCAAAACAAGAATTAGAGTCGCAAAAAAAGCAAGTAGATGATGTAAAGGCACAAAAAGACGCTAAAAATGTGGAACTAACAACTATGCAAAATGCTAAAGAAAGCAAAATAGCATCTTTAAATGCAGAAGAACAAGCAAAACAAGCAGAAATAGATGAATACAATAATGCAATGGCAAGAGTAAATCAACAATTAGCTGATATAGCAAGACAGGCACAAGCACAGCTAAATGGTGGAGGCAGTGGAGGAAATGGCCTAAAATTTGATGGAAGCTTTATATGGCCATGTAACAATAAAGTCGTAACATCAACAGTAAAGCAAAGATGGGGAAGAATGCATAAAGGAATAGACATAGGAGCATCTTATGAAAATGTATATGCATCAGCAACTGGATATGCATATAATGCTTATGATAGATATGGATATGGAACATACATAATGGTATTCCATGGAAGTGGATTCGTAACTTTATACGGACATTTATCAGCAAGTAAAATAAGTAATGGACAATATGTAACACAAGGACAAGTTATTGCAACATCAGGAAATTCAGGAAGTAGTACAGCTCCGCACTTACACTTTGAAATAAGACAAGCATCTTCAACAGCAGACTTCTTTAATAAATCACCACTAAATCCATTAGACTATTTACCAGGTGGATACACAATGGCAGCAGGAGCATCAACGCCATCATAAAATAATAACATGAATAATGAAATAACTTTTGAATAAAAATAATATAAACTAATTTTTAAAAGGAGGAAGGATGTGTAATAGTAAAAATAGAAACAAATATACAAGTATTATGTTAATATTACTAATCATCTTTCTTTTAATAAATTATTCATTTGCAGATGAAAATACTACAGATGAAAATAATATAAACGATATAGAAAGTAATATCAATAATACAGAGAATAATGAAACAGCATACTCAAACCAAATTTTAACCTTGCAACAACAGCAAACTCAGGTTGAGGACAATTTAAATCATGCAAAAGAGCAGCTAGAGTATGTTGAAGGAGAATTATCGTCTTCACTTTTGCAAATACAGAATCTTGAAACAAGAATAACCGAATATCAAGCTAAGTTAGATAAAGTAAATGCAGAGTACCAAGAAATTCAAAAAAAGGTAAAAGAAACACAAGCAAGTCTAGATGATATTCAAGAACAATATGATACAAAAAACAATTTATTAAAAAAAAGATTAGTAGCCTTATATAAAAGTGGAACAACAACATATTTAGATGTACTTCTTAATTCAAGAGATATAATTGACTTTATATCAAGATATTATACAATAAAAACAATTATAAAATATGACTCAGAAACTCTTGAAGATTTGTCAGCCAAGAAAAAGCAAATCGAAAAAATATCAAATGAACTTAAAGAAGACAAAGCTAATATGAAAATAATAAAAGCCGAAGCAGAAGAACAAACAGTAGTATTAGAAAATACCAAAACAATAGTAGAAAGCCATAAATTAAGTTTAAGCGAAAGTGAGCAAAAACTAAAATCAGAAATAGATGCATACTTAAAACAACAAGAAGAATTAGAATATCTAATACAAAATTCTATATACTATTCAACCTATGAATTACAATATTCAGGTGGAATAATGATTTGGCCAACTTATACAACATCATATATTACCTCGGGGTATGGAACAAGATTACATCCAATACAAGGAATTATAAAAAATCATGATGGAATTGATATTGGAGGAGCCTTAGGCGACCCGGTATATGCAGCGGCAGACGGAATAGTAATATACTCTGACTATAATACTGGTGGTTATGGAAATATG
>CANQXO010000085.1 GCA_947627825.1 uncultured Clostridia bacterium | reverse complement strand
GAACATATAGTTGCTGAAATTACAGGTAGGGCAAAGCACTTTTACTCAATATATAGAAAAATGCAAAGAGATAACAAAACTCTTGACCAAATTTATGATTTATTTGCATTAAGAATATTAGTAAACTCAGTAAAAGATTGTTATGCTGCTCTTGGAGTTGTGCACGAATTATATACACCAATGCCAGGCAGATTCAAAGATTATATATCTGTACCAAAACCTAATATGTATCAATCACTTCATACAACGCTGATAGGCCCTAATGGAACTCCATTTGAAGTACAAATAAGAACTTATAATATGCATAGAATTGCTGAATTTGGTATAGCTGCTCACTGGGCATATAAGGAGCAAAGCTTCTTAAAAGGAAAAAAGGCCAATGTAACAGTCACAGAAGACAAACTTTCTTGGTTAAGAGAAAGTTTAGAGTGGCAAAAAGATATGCAAGACCCACAAGAATTTTTAACAACTTTAAAAACTGAGCTTTTTGAAGATGAAGTATATGTATTTACTCCAAAAGGAGAAATAAAAACCCTACCAAAAGGTAGTACACCAATAGACTTTGCATATAACATCCATGCAGAAATAGGAAACAAAATGACTGGATGTAAGATAAATAGCAAGATGATGCCAATAATTACAAAGTTAAACAACGGAGATATTGTTGAAATAATAACAAACGATAATAGCAAAGGACCAAGTAGAGACTGGCTAAAATTTGTAAAAAGCTCATCAGCCAAAAACAAAATCATGCAATGGTTTAAAAAGAATGAAAGACAGCAAAATATTGAAAAGGGAAAAGAAAACATTGAAAGAGAAATAAAAAGAATAGGCATGAGCCATGAAGATTTATTCCTTCCAAAATATATAAATCCAATGCTTCAAAGATATAGTTTTAAAACCTTAGACGAAATGTATTCAGCAGTTGGATTTGGTTCAATAGGAGCAAGCAAAATAATTGCAAGGATGTTAGAAGAATACAGAAAAGACAATAACAAAGAAGAAGATAAATCATTAGATGAAAAACTAAAAGAACTAAGCAAAGAAGAAAGACCAAAATCTTCAAAAACAGGAATCATAGTAAAAGGAATTGATAACTGTCTAGTAAAAATATCAAAATGCTGTTCACCAGTTCCGGGTGATGAAATAATTGGTTATATAACAAGAGGCAGAGGAGTAACAGTTCATAGAAAAACTTGCAAAAATGTAAAAGAATTGTTAGAAGATGAAGGCAGAATAATAGATGTCTATTGGGATGAAGCAAAAAAGAGCAACTATGATGTAGAAATAAGTGTTTTTGCAAATGATAGACAAGGCCTATTAGCAGATGTATTAAATGTAATATCTAATTCAGATGTTAACCTAGTAGCAATAAATGCAAAAACAAATAAAGAAAAAATAGCAACAATAGAAATGACAATAGAGGTAAAAAACTTGGACGACATGAATCAAGCAGTAAGAAAGCTAGGCAAAATAGACAGCGTATATGATGTAAAGAGAAAGAAATAGTATAAGATTATAAAAGAAAAAATAAAAGATAAAGCATAAAACATAAAATAAAAAATATAAAACCTGCCAAAAATAAAAATGAATAAGATATAAAATAAAAAAGGAGAAAAACTTGTATAATTCACTAGTTATATTAATATGTAAAATATTAAATTTTGGGATTAGAATATTTAAGAAAAATAGTGGTAATGTAGTTGGAAAAATAGCAAAAAAGCTAAACCCAGATGTAATAAAATATTTTAAAATAGAATGTCCAGTAATAGCTGTAACCGCTACAAATGGAAAAACAACTACAAACAATTTAATTTCATATATTGTAAAACAAAGTGGTAAAAAGCCAGTAAGTAATGTTGAAGGAAACAACATGGAAACTGGAATAATAAACACCTTGTTAAAATCAAGTAGCATAACAGGAAAAATCAAAGCGGACTATATAACATTAGAAGTAGACGAAAGCTATGTTCCAATAGTATTCAAAAAAATAAGATTAGACACATTAATAGTGCTTGATTTCTTTAGAGATCAACTTGACAGAAATGGCGAAGAAGAAGCATTAATCCTTAAAATAAATGAATTTTTAAAAACATACCAAGGCAATTTAATATTAAACAATGATGACCCAAATGTAGCAAGGTTAGGTAAAGCAAATAAAGAAAATAAGAATGTATATTATTTTAGTGTTGATAAATATGAGTATGCAACAGAAAAAGAAAAGGAAGCGGGAGAAGGAAAATTTTGTCCATTTGATAAAACAAGACTAGAATACGAGTATTATCAATATTCGCATATTGGAAAATTCAAGTGTCCAAAGTGTGGATATGGAGATGAAGAAATATTTTTAAAAATACAAAAGGTTTCCGTTAAAGATGGAAGTTTTGAAGTAGAAGGAACAAAATATAACACCTTGTCAAACAGCATTTATGCAATATATAATTATGCAGCAGCATTGTCATTTGGAAAACTATATGGCATAGAAGCAAAGCATGCATTAGAAACTTTTAAATTAGACAATGGAAGATGCGAAGAAGTAGAAATAAATGGATGCAAAACTATAATAAATTTAGCAAAAAATCCAACAGGAGCAAATGTAAGCCTAAGAATATTGAACGAAGACAGCGATGAAAAAGAATTATTATTTGTATTAAATGACAATATTGCAGATGGATTTGATGTATCATGGATTTGGGACATAAACTTTAATATGAATAATGTAACTCGAGTTGTAACAGCAGGGCAAAGAGCCTATGATATAGCAATAAGAATTAAAACAAGTGGATTTGATGAAAGCAAAATAGAACCTTATTTAGACTTGCAAGAGGCTGTTAAATCGCTATATAAAACTAAGGGGAAGAAATATGTAATAGCAAACTATACAGCATTACAACCAGCACGAAAAGAATTACTAAATTATAAAGGATAAATAGAAAAGCAAATATAAAAGATAAGTATAAAAATTTATATATTTTAATAAAAAGCTTATAGAAAGAGAAAAAGTGCAGAAGTAATCTGCACTTTTTATATGATAAAATTTATATAAAGATCGTATCAGATATTTTAATATCTTCCACAACCGCAAGATTGTTCAGGCTTTTTATCCTCACATTTTTTACATTCATCTTTTTTATCATCTTCACAAGGTTTATTGTTTTCATCCTTCATACAAGGAAAAGTTTCATCAAAATCATAATCACCTTTGTATTTACACTCTAACTTAACACCTTGTAAACATCTGCCTTCACGATGACATTTTGCACATATTTTTACATGGTCAACAGAATTTGCCCAAACTTGAACAGAATATTTTTTACCAGGACATAAAGGACCAAATACAAATTCTCCATCATCATCAGTAAAGGTATGAGAAACTGGCTTTAATTCTTTTCTGCCCATTTTATATTCAACTTCGACAAGTTTTACAACAGCATCCTTAACAGGATCTTTGAAACAATTTCTTACAATACCATAAATAACATCTCTGTTATCTTGAGCTAAAGTAATATCTAAATCATATTGTTTTCCATTTGCTATATAACCGTCAATGTCAACTATAGGACAAGTAGGTTCAAATTTTTTTTCATCTAATTCCATATTATATATTCCTTTCTTCATGACTTTTTTAAGCCATTATTTATATATAATATGAAAAGAAAATCGAAAATGATATAAATATGAGAGTAAAAAATTAAAGAAAGAGGTAAAGAAATTAGAACAAAATAATAATAAGAAGAACAAGTAATTTATTGAAAAATATTTGTTCTTATGTTATTATATATAAGTGTATAAAAAAATAAAATATATTAGCTTACATTGTTAGGGAGGTTATAAAAGTGATTAAAAAATTAGCAGAATGCATTGGTGAATATAAAAAAGAAACAATATTAACACCAGTATTTGTAGCAATGGAATGCTCATTTGATGTTATAATTCCTTTTTTGATGGCATTTTTAATTGATAATGGAATAAATAAAGGAGATAGTAAACAAATTATTATTATAGGAATTTTGTTAGTTATATGTTCATTTTTAGCAATTTATACAGGAGTAAAGTCAGGAGACTATTCAGCAAGAGCAACAGCTGGATTTGCAAAGAACCTTAGAAAAAAGATTTATTATAATGTACAGGATTTTTCTTTTTCTAATATTGATAAATTTTCTACTTCTAGTATTGTGACAAGACATACAACAGATATTAACAATGTTCAAAATGCTTTTCAAATGATAATAAGAATGGCTGTAAGAGCACCACTTATAATCATTTTCTCATTGGTAATGGCATTTGTTATAAATGTAAAGTTAGCATTAATATTTTTAGTAGCAGTACCATTATTAGGTTTTGGACTTTATTTTATCGCAACAACTGCGCATCCAATATTTGAACGAGGAATAACTATATATGACAAACTAAACAATACTGTACAAGAAAATGTAAGAGGTATTAGAGTCGTAAAATCTTTTGTAACAGAGGATAAAGAAATTGAAAAATTCCGTAAAACTTCTAATCAAATTTATGAAGAATTTTCAAAAGCTGAAAGAATAGTAGCATTAAATAGTCCTTTAATGCAATTTACGGTTGCAACTATTATTGTACTTATTTCTTGGTTTGGTGGCAAAGAAATAGTGATAAATAATTTAACTACTGGAGAATTTACAAGTTTAATAACTTACGCTATGCAAATACTTATGTCATTGATGATGCTTTCAATGGTGCTTGTTACAATTATGATTTCAAGAGCATCTGGAGAAAGAATAGTAGAGATTATAGATGAGAAGAGCAATTTGACAAATAAAGAAAATGCAATTGAAGAAGTAAAAGATGGATCTATTATTTTTGATAATGTAAACTTTAGCTATATAAATGACATGAAAAAATTATGCTTAAAAAATATAAATATCAGTATAAAATCAGGAGAAACAATTGGAATTATTGGAGGAACAGGTTCATCTAAATCCACATTTGTTCAATTAATTCCAAGACTTTATGATGTTACTAGTGGAGCTATAAAAGTTGGAGGCATTGATGTTAGAGACTATAATATTAAAGCTTTAAGAAATCAAGTCGCAATGGTACTACAAAAAAACGAATTATTTTCAGGAACAATAAAAGAAAATTTGCGTTGGGGAAAAGAAGATGCAACAGATGAAGAAATAGAAAGTGTTTGTAAATTAGCCCAAGCAGATGAATTTATAAAATCATTTCCAGATGGATATGATACATATATAGATCAAGGTGGTACAAATGTATCAGGAGGTCAAAAACAAAGATTATGTATAGCAAGAGCTTTATTAAAGAAACCCAAAATACTTATATTAGACGATTCTACAAGTGCAGTAGATACTAAAACAGATAGCTTAATTAGAAAAGCATTTAGAGAAAAAATTCCTAATACAACAAAAATTATTATTGCACAAAGAATTTCATCAGTACAAGATGCAGATAGAATAATTGTATTAGATAACGGCGTAGTAGATGCAATTGGAACTCATGAAGAATTACTTGCTTCTAATGAAATATATCAAGAAGTATATTATTCACAAGTAAAAGGAGGCGAAAAGTAATG
>CANQXO010000084.1 GCA_947627825.1 uncultured Clostridia bacterium | reverse complement strand
GGACAAAAGTTATTCTTAAAAGGCGAAAGATGTTATTCTGACAAATGTAGCATAAGCAGAAGAAATTATGCTCCAGGTCAAAATGGACAAAAGAAAGCAAAACTTTCTGAATACGGAACTCAATTAAGAGAAAAGCAAAAAACAAAGTCATTCTATGGTGTTGGAGAAAAACAATTTAGAAAATATTATGGAATGGCATCTAAATCAAAAGGAAAAACAGGTGAAGGTTTACTAATATTACTAGAAAGCAGATTAGATAATGTAGTTTATAGATTAGGATTTGCTAGTTCTAGAACTCAAGCTAGAATGTTAGTAACACATGGAGCTTTTGATGTAAATGGAAAGAAAGTAAATATTCCATCTTACTTAGTTAAAGCAGGAGATGTAATATCAGTTAGAGAAATCAAGAAAGATAATGGAACAATAAAATCTGCAGTTGAATCAAATGAAGCTAGACCAGTTCCAACATGGCTTGAAAAAGATACTGAAAAATTAACAGGTAAGGTTGTTAGATTAGCATCAAGAGAAGATGTAGACCTACCAGTAGAAGAACATTTAATAGTAGAGCTTTACTCAAAATAATTAAGTCAATTATTTTGAATTTGATATTTTTATAATTTATTAGGAGGTAAAAATGATAGAATTTGAAAAGCCAAATATTAAGTGTGTAGAAATCGATAAAGTAAAGAACTATGGTAAATTTGTATGCGAACCACTAGAAAGAGGTTATGGAGTTACAATAGGAAATTCTTTAAGAAGAATTCTACTATCTTCACTACCAGGAAGTGCAATAAAAAGTGTAAAAATTGAAGGTGCAGAACATGAATTTACTACAATACCAAATGTTGTAGAGGATGTACCAGAATTAATACTAAACTTAAAAATGGTAAGATTTAAATTAGATAAAAATGAAGAAAAAGCACTTAGATTAGACTTCAAAGGAGAAGGTGAAGTAAAGGCTGGAGATATCATTACAGATGGAACAGTAGAAATATTAAATCCAGATTTACATATTGCAACAGTTTCAAAAGGTGGAAGTTTACACCTAGAAATGGTAGCAGATATGGGAAGAGGATATAATACTGCTGAAAAGAACAAAATGCCTAATCAACCAATAGGAGTAATTTCAATAGATTCAATCTATTCTCCTGTCAAAAAAGTAAATTATGCAGTAGAAAATACTAGAGTTGGACAAATGGTTGATTACGACAAATTAACAATAGAACTATGGACTGATGGAAGCTTAGAGCCTTATGAAGCATTAAGCTTAGCAGCTAAAGTTCTAACAGAACATTTAAAATTATTTGTTGATTTATCAGAAACTGCAAAAAATACTCAAATAATGATTGAAAAAGAAGAAGACCAACAAGTTAAAATCTTAGAAATGCCAATTGAAGAACTTGAATTGTCAGTAAGGTCATTCAATTGCTTAAAGAGGTCAGGAGTATCAACTGTAGGAGATTTAACAAAGAAAACAGAAAATGATATGATGAAAGTTAAGAATCTAGGTAAGAAATCATTAGAAGAAGTAATTGAAAAATTACATGATTTAGGTTTAGATTTGACTAAAGAAGAAGAATAATTAAGCTTTCATAAAAAATATAAAAAAGGAAGGTGAAGAAATTGGCTAATAGAAAGTTAGGTAAAACAACTGATATTCGTATGTCAATGCTTAAAAATTTAACAACTGATTTAATTTGGCACGAAAAAATAGAAACAACTGATACAAGAGCTAAAGAAGTAAAATCAATTGCTGATAGTTTAATAGCACTTGCAGTAAAAGAAAAAGATAACTTTGAAGAAGTAGAAGTAAAAGTTGTAAAAGCTAAATTAGACAGTAAAGGAAATAAAGAAACAGAATTAGTAAAAAGTAAAAATGGCAAAGAATTCTTAAAAGTTGTTAAAGAAGAAAAAACAGAAAAAAGACATAAAGATATGCCATCAAGATTAAATGCAAGAAGAAAAATGATGACAAAATTAAATAAAGTAAAAGATAGTGAAGGAAATTCAATCGATTTAACAGAAAAATTATTTAATGAATTAGCTACAAGATACTCATCAAGAGTAGGTGGCTATACACAAATCATTAGAAAAGGAACTCGCAGAGGAGACGCTGCTGAGACTGTTATATTGAAATTAGTTTAATATTTATAAAAAATAAAAGGAACTCTTTGAAATGAAGACAACTCATTTCATAATTAAGAGCCCTTTTATTTTTTTATTTCCTTTATAAAAGATGTGTTGATATTTATTTTAAATTTAAAATCTCATAAGCACTACACAAACTGCAACCACTACAAATTTTTACTCTATCATCAAAAATAAGTTCAATAGTTTTTATAAAATTATCTTTTGGAGAGGCTAAATGTAATATGATTTGTCTAGGCAATAGTCCAACTAAAGTATTCAAAACAAAATCATTATTACAAAAAGTTATGTCAGAAAGATACTTACTATCAAATTTATCCAAAGAAATTATATTTCCATCTTGAGATAAAAGTATAGCCTCATTATTAACATATACCAAATTGACGACATCCTTATTAGGAATTTTAGAATCCACATAACTTTTAAGTAAATTAACAAATTCAATATACTCTTTATCAATAATAAATTGATTTACAGCTTCTTGCAAAAGTTCCTTTAAAAATTCAATATAATCTCTTAATCTAAAATTAAGAAAGCCCTCTATAACAATGGATTTATTATCTGTTAAATAATTCCTTAGAGGAACAAAAATTTTATTGAATTTTAAAGTTTTTTCATAATCAGAAATTTTATCTATTAATATTTTATATTCATCAAAAATAATCTTTTTGTCAGCCTTATCAAAATAAAAGTATTCAAAATGAATTAATCTTAGAACTTTTTTGGGTTCGTAAAACTCTATAATAGCATTAGCTAGTGCAGTAGCTAAAAAATCATAGAATTCATCAATTTCTTTACCTTTATAATGAACAATTAGGTTGTCATATTTTTTAAAAGAGTGTTTAGAAAAAAGTATATTGTCAAATCCAGATTTGTTAATTTCATCTATTAAGAAGTCCTGCAAATTCGAGTCATTTTCCTTAATACAAACTGAAATCATAAATCCTCCATTTGAAGTATAAACAATAGTTAGCTTTATTATTTGCTTGTTATACATATATTATTCAATAAAAATTTTTCTGTTATTCTTTCTATTGCAAAAAACTGAAAAAAGGTATAAAATATGCACATAATATTGTGCTAAAATAAAATCTATACATATTGAGAAGCTAGAAAGGAAAAAAGTTTTAATGATAAAAAGATGGAGGCTTGAAAAAGAAAATAAAGATAGAGCAGAACAAATTGCTAAAAAATTTAATTTAAATTTGCTCACAGCCAACTTAATATCTAATAAAAACTTATCTGATGATGAAATAAATGTTTTTCTTAACCCAACAAGAAACGATTTTCATAATCCTTTTTTGATGCCTGATATGGATAAAGCAATTGACAGAATAATAAAAGCAGTAAATGAAAACGAAAAAATCATAATATATGGAGACTATGATGCAGACGGAATAACAAGTACAACTATTTTAAAAAGATTTTTTAAAGATAGAAAAATAAACATTGATACATACATTCCTAATAGACTTGATGAAGGATACGGGTTAAATAAAGAAGCAATAGAAAATATAGCGAAAGATGGATATAAATTAATTATTACAGTAGACTGTGGTATAACAGCAATAGAAGAAGTAGATTTGGCCCAAAAGTTGGGAGTGGATGTTATAATAACAGACCATCATGAAACACTAGATACACTTCCAACAGCAGTAGCGGTAGTAGATTGCAAAAGAGAAGATAGTAAATACCCATTTGAGAGTTTAGCAGGTTGCGGAGTAGCATTTAAGCTTATACAAGCTTATTGCATAAAAATGAAGATAAATGAAAATGAATATCTAAAATATTTGGATATTGCATGCATTGGAACTATTTCAGACATAGTGCCACTTGTAGATGAAAACAGAGTTATAGCAAAGCTAGGATTAAAATTAATTAAGCAAACAAAAAATTTAGGAATTAGAGAAATTTTAAAAATAGCAGGAATAAAAAAGATTGATTCAATGGCTATTTCATTTGGAATATCTCCAAGAATTAATGCTTGTGGAAGAATGGGACGACAAGAAATTGCATTACAATTATTCTTGACAGATGACCCAATCGAAGCAAGAAATGGTGCTAGAAAATTAGAAGAATATAATAGACTAAGACAAAATACTGAAAAACAAATATATGAAGAAGCTCTTATGAAAGCAGAAAATGAAAAGGACAAGCCTTGCATAATAATGGGAAGCGAAAATTGGCATCATGGAGTAATAGGAATTGTATCATCTAAAATTACTGAAAAATACTATAAACCAAGTATTTTGCTATGTTTCGAAGATGGAGATGCAAAAGGCTCTGGAAGAAGCATAAGCAATTTCGATTTACATGAGGCAATAGTAAAATGCAGTAAATACCTAGAGCATTATGGCGGACATAGTATGGCGATAGGTTTGTCACTAAAAAAAGAAAACTTTGAAAAATTTAAAGAACAATTTGAAAAATATGCAGAAAAAGAAATAACAGAAGAATATGTACCAGAAATTATAATTAATGAAACAGTTACAGATAAAGATGTAAATATAGATGTAGTAAAAGAGTTAGAATTATTAGAGCCTTATGGAGAAGCAAACGCACAGCCAATTGTGCTTTACAAAAATTTAAAAATAATCTCAATAAGAACTCTAGGGGATGGAAAACATTTAAAATTAACTCTGAAAAGTGAAAATGCTACAATAGATGCAATAGGTTTTAATCTAGGAGAATTAGCTAGTTTTTATCAAATAAGTGATAAAGTTGATGTAATAGGAAACTTAGAAATAAACGATTTTAACAATATGGAAAAAGTACAAATTATTTTAAAAGATTTAAGAAAATCTGTTACTTAAGGGATGCAAGTTTATAATAAAAAGAGGGAAAATAATATGTCAGAAGTCAAGGAGAAAGGTCTGAAGGATATAATTCAAGAAATTAAAAATCATAATAAAAGGTCAGATACAAAGTTAATAACAAAGGCATATAACTATGCCGTACTACACCATGGAGACCAAAAAAGAAAATCAGGTGAATCATATATAGTTCACCCAGTTCAAGTTGCCTATATATTGTCTACTCTTGGACTTGATGACGCTACTATCTGTGCAGCTTTAATGCATGACCTAGTCGAGGATACTGATGTTACATTAGAAGATATAAAGAATGAATTTAGTGATGAAATAGCAGAAATGGTAAATGGAGTAACAAAACTTGGAAAAATAAACTATATAAGTGCAGAAGAAGAACAAGTTGAAAATTACAGAAAAATGTTTCTTGCTATGGGAAAAGACATTAGAGTAATCCTAATAAAATTAGCAGATAGACTTCACAATATGAGAACTTTAAAATACTTAACTAGAGATAGACAAATTGCAAATGCTAAAGAAACTATAGAATTATACGCACCACTTGCAAACAGGCTAGGTGTGTATTCATTAAAATGGGAGCTTGAAGATTTAGCTTTTAAATATCTATATCCAGAAGAATTTAGAGAATTAGTAGAAGGAATAGACAAAAAAAGAGAAGAAAGATTAAAATTTATAGATGCAATCACAGATGAAATCAGAGTACAACTAAAAAA
>CANQXO010000083.1 GCA_947627825.1 uncultured Clostridia bacterium | reverse complement strand
AGTATTATGCAAAAGTCAACCTATTTATATAAATACATAATTGCAGTAATAATAGCCATAGCAATAGTTATAGCTATTATTTTAGGTACGAAAAATTTAAGAAGAGATGTTGTAGCTGTAGAGGAAAAAGTAACAACCTCTTCAATGGAAGTAATAGTACCAATAGTAAAACAAAGTTCCGAAAAAGAAATAGACTTAGAAAGCATAATAGCTAAGAATGAACAAGAAATAGTAGTAGAAAAAATTGAAAAACAAGAAACTGATATAGAATTTACAACACTTTATAGACAAAATGATTCTTTAGCAAAAGGAAAAATACAAACACTTCAAGAAGGACAAGATGGAAAGCAAGATGCAATAATAAAAAAGATTTATAAAAACGGAGAGTTAATTTCAGAAAAACAAATTTCATCAGAAATTAGAAAAGTTTCTATAAATAAAATTGTAGAAATAGGAACAGCACCATTTTCAAACAATTATGTCCCTATTGTCGGAGATAATTTAAAAGTAACCTCTAATTCAATGGCAATAAGAATAGATCCAAGTGAAGAATCTCAAAAGCTAATAACAATTCACGCAGGTGATATTGTAGTTTTAAAAAATAAAAAAGACGATTGGTACTATGTAGAATATAATACATATTCTGGCTGGGCTCCAATGGATTGCCTAACCTATGTAAATCCTAATGGAACTGGTGATGGAGATGAAAATAATAATCAATACACCAAAGAGGAGCTTACTCAGGATTTAGGATTTAGCATGCTTTTGAATAAGAAAAGTGGATTATCATTAGAACAATTTAAAAAAGTATTAGAAAATGACGCAAATGATAAAAATAATGTATTTAAGGACAATGCAGAATATTTTTATTATGTAGAACAGCAATATAATGTAAATGGATTATTTGTTGCGGCTGTAGGAATACATGAAAGTGCTTGGGGAACTTCATCAATATCATTAAATAAAAAGAATTTATTTGGATATGGAGCTTATGATAGAGACCCTTCAGGAAGCGCTGCAACCTTTGAAACTTATGCAGAAGGAATAGATTTAGTTGCAAGGGTATTTGTTAAGTATTATTTAAATCCAAATGGCACAGATATTTATAATGGTGAAAAGGCAGTAGGAACTTACTATAAAGGAGCCACACTAACAGCAGTAAACAAATCTTATGCATCAGATAAAAATTGGGCAAATGGAGTATATAAATGGATGATGTATTTGTATAACAAATTATAAAATTTTACTTGATATTTTAATAAAGTTAGTGTATGATAGTATAGAATATAAAGGAGGATAATATATCGTGAAAAGAATCGTAGTATTTTTCGTGATATTTGTTTGTTTATTTAGTTTATTTTGCATAGGTTCGAGCTATGCTGCAAATACTACAGACGAGATAATATCAAATGAGACAAAAAGTAAATTAGTAAAAATAAAAGACCAAGAATTACAATCTATAGAAGATTATAAAGAAGCATATGGAAATGACACATATGGATTAGTTGCATATATTTTAAATAAAATTAGAGTTTATAGTATACCATTTGGAATTTTAGGAATAGCAATAAGTGCGATATATCAATATGTAATAGGTATAAGACATTTAGAATCACATTACAAAGGATTTAACACAATGATTGCAGTAATAACATTATTAGTAATATGTCAAGTATTACCTTTAGTGTTTGCAATTATAATAAAAGGTTGGAGGGGTTAAACGAATGAAGGTTTTGTTTGCAGTAAGTAATGATAATATTACAACATCTGTTGTAAATAGATATCAACAAAAGTTTAAGGAAATTATAACTAGCAAAAATGTTTATTACTTTAATGCAATAATAAAAGAACTACAAAGAGATAAATCATATGATGCAATTGTTATAGGAGAAGATTTAGAGCCTATCTCAAATAATAATTATGCATCTGTGGATAAATTCTTATATGAAAAATTAGATATAATAAGCGATGAAGCAACCAAGCCAAATGGAACTGATATTTCAATAATCTTTATATGTTCTGATAGAAGAACAAGTTCAGATGAATTGTTGACAGAATTATATGGAATAGGAATATACAATGCTTTAATAGGAAGAGATAGAAGCATTGATATGGTGTGTAATTTAATAAATAAACCTAGAAGTAAAAGGGAAGCAAAAGATTATTACAGAATTACACCAGATAAGAAAATAAATATTGGTCCATCAGATGAAACTATAGAAAAAGATGTAAGCGAATCCGAAATTCAAAATATTATAAATCATTACAAAAAAATTGGTACAAATGTTAAAAAGTGTGTAGAAAGTTTTGATAGTATAGCAGAACAATATAATGAAACACAACTTAGAGTTATAATAAAATTTTTACCAAACGAAGTAAAAGCTATATTGGAAAATAATTCAGCTAAATATCAAAAATTAATATCTAAAGGAACAGTTTTAACGAATGGAAAATATGCACCTTATGAAAGGCAAAGTGATAAAAAGCCGGGCTCTTTAGATTTCCTAGCAAAAGATTTGGAAAAAACAACAATGTCAAAACCAGTTGTTATTCCTTCTTCAATTAGATTTAACAAAATTCCAGATACACAATTCCCTAATGCGATGGGAAATACAATTAATCAAGCTTCTCAATCACAAAATCCTGTGATGCAAGGAGTAAATAATAATGGAGAGATTCAACAAATGAATAATAATCAAGTAAATAATGATCAAGGAATTCCTGAAATAGCTATAAAAAGAGGAAGAGGAAGACCTAGAAAAATAGATACAGTAAATAATGGACTAGTTGTTCAAAACCAAGATATACATCCATTGGAGCAGAATGCAACTGTGGAACCAAAAAGAAAAAGAGGCAGACCACCTAAGCAAACTGTTGTACCAACACCTACTCAAGGCCAATACACAACAAATACTCCAATACAAGAGCAAGTTGTAAGTCAGTCAAATGGACAACAAAACATTGGAGCTGTTGAGGCACAAAACCCATATAATCAACAAGAGCAAAATATAAACCCATTTGAGGATGTATTACCAGGATTAGAAGAAAATGATGATATGGATTTATTTAATATGGATACATCAAGCAGTACAGATAAAACTACAGAAGAAGTTATGCTTCCAGGATTTGATAACGATATAGAAAATATAGAAACAAATAATGAAGAAAATACTGATACAAATTTATTTGATTTAGATATCGAAGATAATAGTAGTTTTGAAAATAATTATAACACAAATAACAATATCTATAATCAAACTGCAGATAACTCAAATCTATTTAATACTGATATGTATAATCAAAATCCATACAACCAAAACCCATATAATCAAGTAAATAATACAAACCAGATGCCAGAACAATTATATAATAAGCCAAATAATATTGAAAATTCATATAATCAGCCAAATAATATTGAAAATTCATATAATCAACCAAATAATATTGAAAATCCATATAATCAAACAAATAATATCGAAAATTCATATAATAAGCCAAATGTTTTAACAGAAGCTAACAATGCTCATCCAACAATGATGAACAATGTAATTGCTGGAAACGGTAAAATAGTTGCATTTGTTGGAACTACGAAAAACGGAACATCATTCATAGTAAACAATTTAGCACAGTTATTATCACAAAGTGGTGTAAAAACTGCCATTTTAGATTTAACAAAAAATAAAAATTCTTATTACATGTTTACAGATAACGATGCAAACCTTATGAAAAAAGCAACAGACAGTATCAAAAATCTATCAAGTGGAATAGTTGATGGACTTAATGTAAACAAAAATTTAACAGTATTTACATCATTACCAGAAGGTTTTGATGAACCAAATAGAGATGTTATGCTTAAAACACTATCAAATAGCTTTGAAGTAGCATTATTAGATTGTGATTTTAACACAGCTCCAGAATATTTTACAGCAGTAAATGAAATATATTTAGTGCAAACTATGGATACTTTTACAATACAACCTCTAACACAATTTTTAAGTGATTTAAAACTAAAAAATATATTAGATGAATCAAAATTAAGAATAGTATTAAATAAATATGTAAGATTAAAAAGACTAGATGAAAATTTAATAATTGGTGGAATGTCAAAATATAATGAGCCTTCAATGACATTACAAAGAGATTTATTTAATGCACAAACAATAAAAAGAGTTTTGATTCCGTTTGAAATGGACACTTATGCAAGATACTTGGAGTCTATTGCAATGTGTAACTTAAGCTTAAACGGATATTCACAAAATTTCTTGAAAGCGTTAGAAGAACTAAAAAATATGGTGTATCCTTTAGTCTCTGGAGGTAACCGTTCACAAAATAATACACAAGAAAAAAATGGATTATTTGGAAGCAGAAAGAATAAAGGACAAGTACAATCAACACAATTTTCAAACAATGTAAATGACACATTAAACAGAATGAGAACAAATAATTTTTAAAAAGAAGAGGTGATAGCTTTTGACACTTGGCATTATAATAATATTAGTATTTATAGTAATGCTTCTAATGATATATAATTATTCAGTACACAAAAAAATAGATACATTTACAAACTTAAATCAAAGAGTAACAAGTTTAAATGTACTACAAGAATTTATGAATACTTTAGGAGAAAACACTACTATAAAGGAAAAACTAGAAAGTATAAATGATATATTAATAAATAAATATGCCATCAAATACTCAACAATAGTAGTATTTGATGGAGCGGAGTATCAAATTAAAGCATCAAATGTAGAGCAAAAACACTGGGAAGCTCTTAAGAATCTGCAAAGTGACCCAGTGTTTGCAGACAGCATAAAAACGGCAGTCCCTAAATATGTAACTGTTGAAAATGAAAACGAAAAATTGCCATATCAAAAGATGGAATTTGGAAGAGCAAAATGTGCAATATTTTTTCCTTTATATGTTGACAATGTCTATATAGGATATTGGATAATAGAAGGAAGTATGCCACATGAATTTGACAAAACCGACACAACAATACTTGAAGTGGTAAGAAACAATATTGTAACAATATTAAAAACAGTAGAAACACAAGCAACAATTGAAAATATAGTAAGAGATGATTTATATTCAGGACTTAAATCTGCTGAATACCTATATGGAGAAGGCAAAAAAACAATTGATAAATATACAACATCTGCAATATGTATATTTAAAATAACAAATTTACCAAGTATAAATACACAAATAAGCAGAAAAACTGGAGATAGCGTTATTACTCAGGTCGCAACATTCGTAAAAAATAGTTTAGGAAAAGATTATATATTTGTTAGATTTATGGGACCAAAGTTTGCAATTGTATTTTCAGGAGTAGATGTAAATGGAGTTAAAAATTTCATGCAAGAAATGAAAAACAAAATTGAAAACATGAGAATACCAGCAGCAGACGATTATTATAGTTTTGAAGAAGAAAAAGAGATAGATAGTAACCCAAACGAAGTGCAAAACAATGATGAAGATATGCAATTAAGTATAGAAGACAATTCAGAAGAAGAAATTGCTGTTAATCCAAGACTGAGAGTAGCAATTTCTACATATTATAAAGGAACATCATTAGATGGAACATTAAAGAAAGTAGAAGAATATATTGATTTATCAGATGAAAATACTATAAATGTACTTTAATTTTAAAAGTATATTAAAAGAAAATGAAAGGAATGGTAAGTGAATATGGCAACAGATGAAACCGTAAGTTTTAAAGTC
>CANQXO010000082.1 GCA_947627825.1 uncultured Clostridia bacterium | reverse complement strand
ATGCTCCTTGCACAAATTGTATATACCCAATACGCATCAATAATAGCACAAATACAATCATCATTACGCCTAATAAAAGTATCAATTTTTTTCCTGATACTTTTATTAAACCTTTATTCTTTTTACTTATTTGAACTATTTTTTTATTTGACATTTGTTTTTCCTATAAAAAATTTTTCATTATTCTTCAAATATTGCGTCAAATTCTTCCCCTGTTATTTTCTCTCTTTCTATTAATATTGCTGCAACTTTATCTAATTTGTCTCTGTTAGCATTTAGTATGTCTCTTGCTTTAACATAAGCAGAATCAATTATTTTCTTTATTTCTTCATCAATGATTCCTGCTGTTTCTTCTGAGTAAGATTTTTCTTGTGCAAAATCCCTTCCTAAAAATACTTCTTCTTGGTCTGAACCAAGTGATATTGTTCCAATTTTGTCACTCATACCATATTTAGTAACCATAGCTTTTGCTATCTTTGTTGCTCTTTCAATATCATTGCTTGCTCCTGTTGATATATCACCAAGAACAATAGATTCTGATACTCTACCACCTAATAATGATATTATGTTTTCATTCATCTCTGTTTTTGAAATAAATGATTTATCTTCTGCTGGTCTATACATTGTGTATCCACCAGCCATTCCTCTTGGAATAATTGATATTTCATGTACTGGGTCTTGTGTTGGTAAAAATCTACTTACTACTGCATGACCTGCTTCATGATATGCTACTAATCTCTTTTCTTTGTCACTTCTAACTCTTGTTTTCTTCTCTGGTCCCATTGTAACTTTTATCATTGCATCTTCAATTTCATTTTGACCAATTTCATGTTTATCTCGTCTTGCTGCTAAAAGAGCTGCTTCATTAAGTAAGTTCTCTAAGTCTGCACCTGTAAAACCTGAAGTATTTTTTGCTATTAATTTTAAGTCTACATCTGCTTCAAATCTTTTCTTTTTGCTGTGTACTTCAAGTATTTGCTCTCTAGCCTTAACATCTGGTGCTGGTACTACTATTTGTCTATCAAATCTTCCTGGTCTTAATAATGCTTTATCTAATACATCTGGTCTATTAGTTGCTGCTAGAACAATAACACCTTCATTTGCTGAAAATCCATCCATCTCAACTAGCATTTGATTAAGTGTTTGCTCTCTTTCATCATGTCCTCCACCTAAACCAGCTCCTCTTTGACGACCAACGGCGTCTATTTCATCTATAAATACTATACATGGTGCATTTCTTTTAGCTTCTTCAAATAAATCTCTTACTCTTGAAGCACCTACACCAACAAACATTTCTACGAAATCTGAACCACTTATAATAAAGAATGGTACTCCTGCTTCTCCTGCTACTGCTTTTGCTAATAAAGTTTTTCCTGTTCCAGGTGCTCCTACTAAAAGAACTCCTTTTGGTATTCTTGCACCCATTTCTGTAAATTTTCTAGGATTTTTCAAGAATTCTACTATTTCTTGTAATTCTTCTTTTTCTTCATCTATTCCTGCTACATCATTAAATGTTACTTTATTTTTATCAGATGTATTTAACATTCTAGCTCTACTTTTTCCAAATGTCATAGGACCTTTTTGTTGTCCTTGACCTCCACCCATAAATAGCATCAATATTAAAAGTATCATTATTATTGATGAAATTGGTAATAGTAAATCAGCAACTATTAGCCAGAAAGGTTCATCTTGATAAGTTACATTTATTACATTATCTTGCATTGAAGCATTAAGATTTTCTAATAAATTATCTACACTTGGTATGTTTACAGTTTTTATACTAGGGTCATTTACAAGTTTAACTTTTGCCCCTTCTGCTTCATATTGTATTTCAATATCTGTTACTTCTCCTGCTTCTACTTTGCTTAATAATTCTGAGTAAGTTAGCTTATTATTTGCACCATTAAATATAGCAGGTACCACAAATAAAATTATTACTCCAATAACTAACCATATAGCTAGTGTTTTTATTCCATTTTTCACTTTTAATATCTCCCCCATTTAAAAGTATATTTTAAGATTATCATATTATACTATTTTATGCAATACTTTTTTCAAAACTTTTTTCTTGTAAGCGTTGGTACAAGTGGCTTTGTGCCTACGGATATTTACTTTATAATTGTAAAAAAAATTTTTTTATTTTTTATAAAAATTTTTAATTTTTTGTTAATTATTATAAATTTATTTCCAATATTATTTTCGGCAAGTTTTATGATATCGTCAACATTAGTTTTTTCAATGTTTCTGGTGCTTCCTAATAATTCATTTATAATATATAGAACTAAATTTTCTTTTATTGCTCTATGTTGCTTATTAAAATCAGATAAATTCATCTCAATTTTTCCTACGGAAATCTGCACTTCTTCATCATATACTTTTTTCACGAAATCTTTGATAAATTCATTTTGCTCTTTAATTATTTTGGTTGTTCTGCTTAATGAATCTTCTATACTTGGATTCATTTCCTTTAAAATAGGTAAAACTTTATTTCTAATTACATTTCTATTATAAATATTTTCTTTATTTGTACTATCAATTCTAGGTTGTAAGTTATTTTTTTCGCAATAGACTTCTATTTCACTTCGAGAAATATCAATAAATGGTCTAATATACTTGTTGTATTCTTTAGGTTGAATTCCCTCTAACCCAGTTGTACCAGTACCTCTAATCAAATTCAAAAGGACAGTTTCTGCATTGTCGTTTTTGTTGTGAGCAATTGCAATTTTATTAGCTTTTTCCTTTTTACTTACTTCATCAAAAAAATTGTATCTAACTTTTCTACCTGTTTCTTCTGTTCCTTTTTTTAACTTTTTTGATAAGCTAATTATATCTTCTCTTTTTTTATAAAAAGGAATATCTAACTTTTTGCAGACACTTTCCACAAATTTTTCATCATCTGTGGAATCTTCTCTAATCAAATGATTAATATGTGCACAAATTAGCCTATATTTTAAATGATTTTTAAATTTATTTAAACAATATAAAAGAGCAATAGAGTCCGGGCCTCCTGAAACCCCGACTACTATTGCATCATTTTCTTGTATTAAATTATTTTCTTTCACAGTTTTTAAAAATTTTTCTTCTAGTGTATCAAGTCTTTTAGCCATTTTGTCATCCTTTAATTAAATTTAATTTTAT
This sequence comes from uncultured Clostridia bacterium, assembly GCA_947627825.1. The sequence continues at coordinate 2,655 of CANQXO010000082.1, read as the reverse complement.
TTTTAAAAATATAATAGCTTTAAAATTTAACCATTATATTTATTTGCAAATTTTGTGTAGTTTGGCATCCATAATAACTCTACAGTTCCAACTGGTCCACTTCTATTTTTAGCAATAATAATTTCTGCAATATTTGTTTGTTCTGCTTGTGGGTTATAATAATCATCCCTGTAAATAAACATTACCATGTCTGCATCTTGTTCTATTGAGCCTGATTCTCTTAAATCTTGTAACATTGGTCTGTGGTCTGTTCTTGCTTCTGGTGCACGAGAAAGTTGCGATAAAGCAATAACTGGAACATTTATTTCTTTTGCCAAAATTTTCAAAGACCTACTGATTTCAGCAATTTCTTGCTCCCTACTACTACTTTTTCCGCTTCCACTAATTAACTGTAAATAATCTATTACAATCAAACCAATATCTTTTTCCAACTTTAGTTTTCTGCACTTTGCTCTAATTTCTGCAACTGTAATTCCTGGTGTGTCATCAATAAAAATTCCCGAAGACTCTGAAAGTTCTCCTGATGCCATGGCAAGTTTTGTCCATTCATCATCATTTATATCACCCTTTTGAACTTTGCTACTATCCACCATAGCTTGAGCACATAAAATTCTGTTAGCACATTGTTCCTTTGACATTTCTAAACTAAAAACAACTACAGGCGTATTAGCACTTACTGCAGCATTTGTAGCAATATTTAAAGCAAACGCTGTTTTTCCCATTGCTGGTCTTGCTGCTATTAGTATTAATTCTGATTTATGAAATCCTGCTGTTTTGTTATCTAAATCAATAAAACCTGTTGCAACTCCAGTTATATGTTGCTTATTGTTATATAATTCTTGAAGCTCTGAAAACGAGTCCACCAAAATATCTTTTATAGCCTCATACCCTTTTTGAGACTTTTTTTGCATAATGTCAAAAATCTTTTTTTCTGCATTATCCATTATTGTTTCAATTTCTTCATTTTGGCTATATCCTAAGGTTATCAACTCATTTGCAGTTTTTATTAAATTTCTTAAAAGTGATTTTTCTTCTACTATTTTTACATATTTATCAACATTAGCAGTTGTTGGCACTTTTTCTGGAAGACTTGCTAAATATTCTAGCCCTCCTACTGCATCTAGTTTTCCCATTGCAGTTAATTCGTCTTTTAAAGTTATAATATCAATAGGTTCACCTTTACCATATATATTCATTGTTGCTTCATAAATAGTCATATTATCACTACGATAAAAATCATCTGGCTTTAATACTTCAATAGCTGATACAACTGCATCTTTATCAGTTAGCATACTTCCCAAAACAGCTTGTTCAGCGTCATCATCGTGTGGTGGTATTTTATCAATTTCCATATTGCTTAGTCCTTTCTTTTTAGAGTTAATTATTTCATTGATTAATTTTTATAGAGCTGGTTTATTTTTTTAATTAATTCGTTTTTTTAAACTGACTTACTTTCCTATAATATTAACCTTTAGTTTGCCTACAACTCCTTCAAAAAGCTTTAACTCAACTGTAATCATTCCAACTGTTTTTATTGTTTCTTTAAGTTCAATTTTCTTTTTATCTAAATCTATTTTGTAATCAGCTTTTAATCTTTCAGAAATTTCTTTTGAAGTAACACCTCCAAAAATTTTACCGTTATCTCCTGCTTTTACATCTATTTTTAAAGTAATTTTACTTAGTTTTTCCTTTATATCTAAAGCAGATTTTCTTTCTTCTTCTCTCTTAAAAGCATTAGAGTCTTGTTTTGATTTTAATCTTGATAAATTGCTGTTATTTGCTTCTACTGCAAGCTTTTTAGGTAATAAAAAATTTCTTGCATATCCATCATTTGCATTAATAATTTCATCTTTTTTTCCTACGCCTTTTACATTATCCAATAAAATTACCTTCACAATTACCTCCTTTTATGTTAATTTTCCATTTCAAAGAAATATTCATTAATCCTATTAATTAACTCTTGTTTAGCATCTTCTAAGCTAATGTTTTCAAGTTGGGCACCTGCTAAAGTGATGTGTCCTCCTCCTCCAAGTTTTTCAAGGATAATTTGAACATTTATATCTCCTATTGACCTACCACTAATGTAAACTTTTTCACCTGTTTTTCCTAAAACAAAAGATGCTGTTATTCCACCTATAGTTAGAAGCTCATCAGCTGCTTTTGCTGCAATTATGTTAGCGTTTTCATCTTCATTTTCGTATATTGAAATAGCGATGTTTTCGTTCATAATTTCTGACTTTGAAACAATATTAGAAATTGCTTGATAAGTTGTTAAATCGCTTTGGAACCATTTTTTTACTTTTATAATATCAACACCGCATTTTCTTAAATATGCAGCTACTTCAAAAGTTCTTACACCTGTTTTAAAAGTAAAGTTTTTAGTATCTAACATAATTCCTGCATATAAAGCTTCTATTTCAAGGTTTGTAAGTTCAATATTTTCTTGAGAATACTCTAATATTTCTGTTACAAGTTCTGCAGTTGACGAAGCATAAACTTCATGGAATGTAAGCACTGCATTTTCAATGTAGTCAGTACTTCTTCTGTGGTGGTCAATAACTACCACCCTTGAAAATTCTTCTAATAACTCTTGTGATTCTACATAGTTTTTCTTATTTGTATCAACTACAATTAATAAAGAATTAGGTTTTACCA
>CANQXO010000081.1 GCA_947627825.1 uncultured Clostridia bacterium | reverse complement strand
AATAAATGATAGCCCAGTATTAGCAAGAGCTGATGTAGGAATTGCAATGGGTGGACTAGGCTCAGACTCAGCAATTGAAGCAGCAGATGTAGTAATAATGAATGATGACTTGTCAAAAATTCCAACAGTAATAAAAATAGCAAAAAAGACAATAAAAATAGCAAAACAAAATATAACATTTGCAATTTTAATTAAAATATTAATTTTAATATTAAGCATGCTAAAATTAACAAGTATGTGGATGGCTGTTTTTGCAGATGTCGGTGTAACTTTACTTGTGGTGTTAAACTCACTAAGAGCTATGAAATAGTAGCGAAAAATGTAAAATCATAATTAAGGCATAATAAAACAAAATTTGAAACATTAAAAAATCGTGAAAATAAAAATTGTGAAAACAAAAATCGTAAAATAAAAATTGGGTCAAGTGAAAAAGTAAAATAAAAATTGTTTGACAAATTGAAAAATAACATTGACAAAAAAATTTTGTTAAGGGATAATATATAATGTAAAAATGTAAATAAAGAATAAACAAAGGAGGAAAATATGTCATACATATTTAACAAAATAACTGTAAAACCACAATTACCAAAAAGAATAGAAAAACTATATGATATGTCTTATAATTTATGGTGGTCTTGGAACACAGAATTATTAAGATTGTTTAAGGATATGGATATTGATTTATGGGAAAAATGTGAAAAAAATCCGGTTAGATTTCTTAAACAAATATCACAAGATAAATTAGAAAATGCATCTACAGATGATGAATTTTTAGATAAATATGATGAAGTAGTAAAACACTATGAAGATTACATGGAAGCAAAATCTACATGGTACAGCAAAAAATATCCTAATAATAAAGAAGATTTAATAGCATATTTTTCAGCAGAATACGGACTAGATGAAACTGTTGCAATATATGCTGGTGGACTTGGCATTTTGTCAGGAGACCATCTAAAATCAGCAAGTGATATGGGAATTCCATTAGTAGGAATAGGACTTTTATATAAACATGGATATTTCCAACAAGAAATAGATGGAAATGGCAATCAAACAACACTTTTTAGAGATGTAGATTTAAACTCACTTCCTATTAAGCCAGTAAAAGATAAAAAGGACAATGATTTAATAATTACATTAAAAATGCCATTAAAAAAATTAAACTTAAAAGTATGGAAATTAGAAGTGGGAAGAATAAGTTTATATATGCTTGACTCTGATATAGAAGAAAACATAGAAGAATACAGAAACATTACAACCACTCTATATGGCGGAGACCAAGAGATGAGAATACAACAAGAAATAGTTTTAGGAATGGGAGGAGTTAGTCTTCTTAAATCACTAGGACTAAAGCCAAATGTATACCACATGAATGAAGGACATTCTGCATTTTTAACACTTGAACTTATGAAAGATATTATCAAGGAAAAAGAAGTAGCATTTGACATATCAAAAGATATTGTAAGTTCAAAAACAGTATTTACAACACACACTCCTGTACCAGCAGGAAATGATATTTTCCCAACAAGTTTAGTATTAAAATATTTTGATAAATACTGGACTAAACTTGGAATCACAAAGGAAAAATTTTTAGGACTAGGTGCAAAACCAGATGACAAAGAATTAGCAACATTTAATATGGCAATTCTAGCACTAAAAATTGCAGGAAGAAAAAATGGAGTTAGTAAATTACACGGAGCCGTATCAAGAGATTTATTTGGTGATGTATGGCCAGCAATTCCTGCAAATGAAACACCAATTGACTATGTAACAAATGGTGTTCATACTTGTACATGGCTAGCACCAACAGTAAAAGATTTATATAATGAATATTTGAGACCATATTGGCAAGACAATATTCAAGACGATGCAATATGGCAAGATATATACAAAATACCAGATGAAGAACTTTGGAAAGTGCATCAATCAAGAAAAGAAAAACTTTTGAAAATAGTAAAAGAATCTACTATTAATAGACTAAGAAGATATAATTATTCTTATGATACAATAAATGAATTAGTTGGAAATATAGACCCAAATGTACTAACAATTGGATTCGCAAGAAGATTTGCAACATATAAAAGAGCAACCTTAATATTTAGAGATTTAGAAAGAATAACAAAAATATTTAACGAAAAAAATACGCCGATACAAATTATATTTGCAGGAAAAGCGCATCCACAAGACAAAGAGGGTCAAGACCTAATTAAATATTTGCACGACTTATCATTAAAGCCACAATTTAAAGGCAAAATATTTATCCTAGAAAATTACAATATAGGAATGTCAAGATACCTTGTATCAGGAGTAGATGTATGGCTAAACAACCCAAGAAGACCACTTGAAGCATCTGGAACTAGCGGACAAAAAGCTGCAATAAACGGTGTACTTAATTTAAGTGTACTTGATGGATGGTGGGCAGAAGGATATAACCAAAAAAACGGTTGGGCAATAGGCTCAGAAAATAAATATCAAAGCTATGAAGACCAAGACGAAGAAGATGCTAGAAGCCTATATAATAATTTGGAAAATAAAATTATACCAATGTATTATGCAAAAGGCGAAAACGGTTACTCAGAAGAATGGGTAAAAATGATGAAAAATTGTATAGCATCAATAGCCGGAAAATTCAGCACAGCAAGAATGTTGCAAGATTATCTAGCTAAAATGTATATACCAGTATGCAACTTAGGAAAAGAACATTATCAAGAACTAGAAAAAGTAGTTGAATTTGCAGAATGGAAGAAAAACATTTCAAAACAATGGAAGAATATAAAAATTGTACAAAGTGAAGAAAACTGCAACAATATATCAATAAATGCCGGAAACAAAATAAAAGTAGGATGCGAAGTAGAACTACCTAACGAATTATTAAGTATAGACGACATTGAAGCACAAGTTTATTATGGAAAAATTACAGACAAAGGAGTTGTTGATGACATTCATATAACTAATATGGAACTTGAAAAGGACAGAGAAAATAATAAACTAAAATATACAGCAGAAATTGAATTAAAATCTGGTGGAGATTATGGATACACATTTAGAGTAATACCAAAAAGCGATATGATGTTAGAAACAACAAACTTGAATTTAATTAAATGGATTGATGAAAAAAATTAATAATTTAAAACTAAATATAGGGTTAATATAAATATATAAAAAATAATAAGAAAAATGAATTGAGAAAAAAGTTGAACAAAAAATTGGCTAAAAAGTTGAAATTTGCATAATATAATGTTATAATGAAATTTGTGTTGCAAATTTTCAATAACACAAAAATTCATAAAAAAGGGGACATTTTAATGAAAAAAGATATTAGAAAAACAAAAATAGTAGGAACAATAGGACCAGCAAGTGATGATAAGTTAGAAGAACTATTTGAAGCAGGATTAAACGCCACGAGAATAAACTATTCACATGGTGGATGGGAAGAACAAAAAGAAAGAACAGAAAAGATATTAAAACTAAGAGCAGAAAAGAATATTCCAATTGCATTATTATTAGATATGCAAGGACCAGAAGTAAGGACAGGAAAATTAGCAATAGGAGTTAAAGGCAAAGTAACATTAGAAGATGGTCAAAAATTTACTTTAGTAAATGAAGATATATTAGGAGACAAAGATAAAGTTTCAGTAAGTTATAAAGAATTATACAAAGACTTAAGTCAAGGCGCTAAAATACTTATAGATGATGGCTCTATTGAACTTGTTGTAGATGAAATAGTAGGAAAAGATATATTATGCACAGTAGTACACGGAAATGATTTAGGCAATAGAAAAACAATGAATTTCCCAGGAACAGAAATAAAACTACCAGCATTAAAAGACAAAGATATAGAGGATTTAAAAACTGCATGTGAGCACGATTATGATTTTGTAGCAATGTCATTTACAAGGAATAAAGAAGATATACTTGAAGTAAGACGAGTATTAGATGCTAATGGCGGAAAAGATATTCAAATAATAACAAAAATAGAAAATATAGAAGGACTAAACAATAGAGTTGAGATAGTTGAAAATGCTGACGCACAGATGATTGCTCGTGGAGATTTAGCTACAGAAACAGATTTTACAGAACCACCAGTTTTACAAAAAAGTTTTGTAAAACTATGTAATAAAGAAAGCAAACCAGTTATAACAGCAACACAAATGCTTGAATCAATGACTCACCAACCATTACCAACTAGAGCAGAAGCAAGTGATGTTGCAAATGCAATATATGATAGAACAAGTGCAATAATGCTTTCAGGTGAATGTGCAATGGGTGAATATCCAGTAGAATGTGTTAAAACAATGGATAAAATAGCAAAAAGAGTAGAGCCAGATATAGGATATTGGAAAAGATTTGAAACAAACGATAATGTAGAATTAAATTCACTAGAAGAAAATGTTGCTTATGCAACTTGCATAGCTGCTAAAAATATGAATGCTGATGCTATAGTTTGTTATACTAATACAGGAAATTCTGCAAGATTTATATCAGGAATGGGACCAGAATGCCCAATTATAGCAATAACAGATAATAGAAGAACTTTTAACCAATTAGCAATTGCTTGGAATGTAACTCCAGTATTTATAGAAACAAAAGCTACTATCAATAAAACAATTGAAGAAGGAATTGAAAAATTAAAAGAGCAAGGAATTCTTGAAACAGGCGATATGATAGTTGTTTCTGGAGGAGATAAGATAGTTCCTTTAAGTAAATGCCCAATAAATAAAACTATTGGTGGAATAATAAAGATATAGAAAAATGCCTATATGTAGACTATAAAACAGTAATATAATAAAATATATTACTGTTTTTTGGATACCGAGAAAAGATATTGATAAAAAAGATAACAAAAGTAAGTAATGAAGAACTAGAAAAAATAAAACAAGAATTAAAATCAAAAAAAATAAAATTGTTATAAATATTTCTCTAAGTAAATACATTATTGGTTTGGCAAAGATATAAGTAAATTGATTACTAATAGCCAAATGGCAATGAAAAATATAAAAGATTATATTATACAAATTGAAAAATAATTATTTAATTTTATGTTTTAGGTTTAGGATTTATATTCTAAACTTCTTTCCTCTAATAATTTAAAATTACAGCTTAGTTCTTTATAAAATTTAGAATATTTATTTTTATGTGAGTTTGTTACTATATGATAAAGCCTTTCTGATTTTTCTAAAATTTTTTGCTTATTTACAGTTTGGTTTATATATGTATATTGTTCTGAAAGTAATCTTTTATATCCATAACTTTTATTTTTAATATCTAATAAATAAATGCATTCTTGAGGAACAGGTATCATATCTGAAAATCTCACAATACCTAAATCTTTTTTTGCTTTAATATTCCTTATTCTAAAGAAAGTTAAATTATCTTTATAAGTTTTATGTTTGGGTTTGGGAGAAAATAATGGGGCAAAATAATAATGACCATCGACAATTATTACAACTCCTATGTAAGGCCTTTTTTGATTTTTATTATAGGCAATATGCTTGTCAAATTGGCTTAGATATTGAATGTAATTATCATCTATTATATAAAAATTCAATTTTCCTAGTTTTATTTTCTTATTGTTTTTCATAAATCCCTCCATTTATAAATAAAAAGGGAGATACTTTTTACAGCATCCCCTTATTTTTTCAGGAAACTCGTTTATAGTTTAAACTAAAGGCTCGTTTCTAACCTAATGTTCAATAGGATATTCGTTTATAGAATTTGTATTCTAAAGGCTCATATCTAACCTAATGTTTAATGTGCACTCATTTATGAATTTAATCAAAGGTATGTGCTAACCTAGTTTGTTTGATAAATTACTTTATCAATATTAGTATACTCATTATACTATAAATTATTGATAAAATCAAGACTATTTGAAA
>CANQXO010000080.1 GCA_947627825.1 uncultured Clostridia bacterium | reverse complement strand
CCAATATATTTTTTTATCTATTTTTGTTTTATAATTAATATCTAATATTTCTGTATCCGTTATTTCTTGTGTATAATTTTCATCACTATATAATTTTAAATTAGTAGGTAAATTAGTAGAATTAGCTCTATCTATTGTAATTGTACATTTTATTTTTACATCACTTTTACTTGCATCTAAGTCTAAATTTATTATTCCACTACTTCCTGGTACTACTTTTGTATAACCACTATTTAAAGTTTTATCTAATTCAATTGTTACATCGTTTGGAACAGATTGACCATTTACTAAAAAACTAAACTGTGCAACATCTAAATCAATATTAGTAGTTGCAGAACTATCATAAAACGCTCTTGTAAAAGGAAGAGATCCTATAATTAATATAGTTAAATCAATAACTATAAAAGCCAGCAAAACAATAACTATTATTTTTTTCTTTTTAGAAATGTTATTTAACATGTTTTTTATCCTTTCGTGTTAATATATTTATTAATATTAATATTAAAACAATTAAAGTCATCACAAATGGATTTATACACAATTCATATAATATTCTAAAAAATACTAAATTTGATATAACTTTACCAAATATTTCTTCTTTTTTTATTGGATCATCTTCTACATTATTATGATCCCCTTTTGTTATATATTCACCATTTTCTATCTTTATTAATCTATGTGTAACATATTTAGTTCCTTCATAATATGTAATAATATCATCTACTTTATAATCGTCTGTTTTTTTAACTAATACTAAATCATCAATTTTTAATGTTGGATGCATACTACCTGTCGCTATTTTAAATATATAATAATCTCCTATATGTATTGTATTTCCATCTTTTTTTAATACTAATAAAGTTACTAAAAATAATATAAATATTATTAATATAGTAGTAAATATAATATTAGATATTTTTAATATTATTTTTAATAAAGATTTTTTATTATCTATATTCTTTTTCATAATTGCTTAGCACTTAATTCTATATTTAAAATATAATTAGCTTCTATTTGTGATCCAACTTCTGTATCATTTTCTGATTCAAACCATTTCCATTCCAAATAATATGTATCAGAACCTTTTGTATCTAAATTATCTACTGATGTATTCAACTCTTCATATGTGATCCATTCTTCATCATTACCTGCAATATATTCATTATTTCTTTTTAAACGATACTTCATGTTTATATTATATTCATTATCTTCTACGAATTTTAAATTATATGATACATTAAAATTAGTTGAATTTTTTATTATAAATTCATATGCATTAGTAGATAATGGTGCAATAATATTTTCTCCTTCAAAAAATGGATTAGAGAATAAGTTTAATACATTAGTAGATTCCCATTTTGAATTACCATTTATATCTACAGTATTATTATTTGTATTACATGCACAATTATAATCACAATTAATTTCAAATATATCTACATTACCTGTAGGCACTCTTTCTTTCATTGTTTTATTATTTTTTAACAATAAATAATTAAGAAATAATAATATTAATATAATTATAATTAATATTATAATTCCTGCAACAAGTAATTTGTTATTATTTTTCTTTCCACTTTTTTCTTGATTTTCAACCATATTTATTACCTCTTTCTAATTTAAATATTATATTATTTTATGGTATTTAATAATTTTATTATTCTACTTTTTGAGACGCAGTAACAGTAATAGGTAAATCAAAATCTTCTATTGTTGAACCTATTGTTGTATCCGATTGATTATTTTCATCATCATTCTTCCACTCTAAATTTATAGTGATAGTAAGAGGTGAATTTATATCATCCAATTCAATGTTACCAGTATAATTTTTTATTTCTTCATTTTCTGTAGAATTTAAAAGCTTTAACTCCGTCTTTCCTTCACTATTTTTTTCTGCTGTTACACTCTTTATTGATATTTGAGAATAATTTTTTATACTCTGAGTATTAATAGCCACGTTATATATTATTGGTACTTGAGTATCACTCCCATCAAGAGTAAACGTTATTGTACCAGTTGAACCAGGCGCCATTACACCATTAGCTGCTAAAGCATTTGTCCAAGTTATTGTCGGATTAAAGGTATGTGATCCATTTTTACTTATTTCTGTTTCATTTACTTTTACTTTCCACTTTGCTACTTGTGCTTGCGGTGTTGCTGTTGCTGTACTAGTATATCGTGAGAATGTTGCTCCTACTACTCCACCTACTACACATAATAATATTGCAACAATTCCTATTAATATGTAATTTCTTTTTTTCATTATTTTTCCTCCTTAATTTATGCGGCAATTCTTTGTGACGCTGTAAATGTTATTGGTAAACTTAATATTGGTGATTCTGCTCCTAAAGCAGTATCATCTGATTCAGATCCCAGAGCTGTCCATTCTAAATTAATAGTTATTTTAATTGGTTTACTTATATCATCAAGATCAATTCCGCCAGTGTAAGTATAATCCTCAATATTATTTAATTTAGAATCACTTTCATTATTAGGCGTTGCTGTTACATCTGTAATTTTTATTTGAGAATGTTCTTTTATTTCTTCTGTATTTATTTTAACAGTATAATCAATAGGAACTTGAGTTTGATCTGCTTCTATTTCAAAAGATATTGTACCTTTAGATCCTGGAGCAATTAAATTTTCTTCATCTTTAGAAATATTTTCATTTTCTTCCCAATCAATAATAGCATTAAATTGTTTTTGTTCTCCATCCGATATATCTTCTCCGCCAACTTTTACATACCATTTAGCAACATCTAACTGTGGGGTTGTTGTAGCTTCACTTTGATATCGAGATAAAGTTGCACCAATTGTTCCGCCTGCTATTGTTACCAAAAGTGCTATTGCACCCATTAATAAGTAATTAACTTTTTTCATGTTTCCTCCTACTTTTATTATTATAATTCTTTTACAGAGACATAAGTTTACTTATGTTTCTATAAAGGAATTATTTAATATTCCTAAATTTATTCTACTTTTTGTGATGCTGTTACAGTTATAGGTAAATCAAAATTTTCAATTGTTGCACCTATTGTTGTATCATCTTCATTATTTGCATCCTGATTTTCCCATTTCAACTTTATTTTTATAGTAATCGGATAAGCTGTCTTATTAAGATCTATTGTTCCATTGTAATTTTTAATATTATCACTATCTGAATTTGTAAGTGTTAAATCTTTTTCCCCTTCACTATTGGCTTCTGCAGTAACTTTTTCTATTTTAATTTGTTTATGATCTTTTATTTTTTCAGTGTTGATTGCAATATTATAAATCACTGGAACTTGTGTGCCTTCAGCATTAATAGTAAAAGTAATTTCACCTGTTGAACCTGGTGCCATTACATCTTTATCGGCTAATGGATTTGTCCAAGTTATTTTAGGTGTAAATGAATGTGGCCCATTTTGACTAATATTTTGATCATTAACTTTAACTTGCCATTTTGCTACCTTTGCAGTTGGTGTTGCTGTTGCTTGACTCGTATATCTAGAGAACGTTGCTCCTACAACTCCACCTACAAGACATAATAGAATAGCTGCAATTCCTACTAAGATATAATTTCTTTTTTCCATTTTTTTCACCTCTTTTATTCAACTATCCTTTGTGATGCAGTAAATGTAATTGGTAAACTTAGTATAGGTGCTGTTGCTCCTAAAGATGTATCATCTGCATTTTTATCTTCTTGATTTTCCCACTCTAAGTTTATAGTTATTGTTACTGGTTTACTTACGTCAGCAAGATCAATTCCACCATTAAAAGTATAGGCATCATCTGCATTTAGAGTTGTTTCTTTTTCATTGTGAGGACTTGCTGTTACTTGTTTTATACTTATTTGTGAATGACTGCTAATTTCTTTCGTATTAATTACTATTGAATAATCTATAGGTACTTGAGTTCTATCTGCATCTATTATAAATGTTATTGTTCCTTTTGATCCTGGCGCAATATAGTCAGGCTGAACATTTTCATTATCTTCCCATTTAATTACCGCATTAAATTGTTTTGTTTCTCCATTTGATATATCTTCGCCACCAACATTTACATGCCATTTTGCTACCTTCGCTTCTGGTGTTGCTGTAGCTTCACTTGTATATCGAGAAAATGTTGCTCCAACTCCTGCTCCCGCTACTGCTAAAAGTATTCCTGTTATTATTACAAGTATTGTCTTTTTATTCATACTTTACCTCCTTTTTAGCTTTGAGCTACTCTTTGTGACGCTGTTACTGTTACAGGTAAACTTAAAACTGTATTTCCTGATTCATTACCAGCTCCCAAAATTGTATCATCTGCATTTGTATTAACATTATCAGCCCACTCTAAGTTTATTGTAATTGTTATTTTCTTTTTTTCTGCATTAAGTTCAATACTTCCAGTATAAATTGCATTTTCATTTTCGTCTTTATTAAGTTCTTCTAGTGTTGATTCTACACCATTTGTAGAAGGGCTTGCAGTTACATTTTTAATTGCTATTTGAGAGTGATTTTTTAAAGCAGTTTCATCTATTGCTATTGAATAATCTACTGGAACTTGTGTCCCTGTTGCATCTATATCAAAAGTTATATGCCCTTTTGATCCTGGTGCAAAATATCCTGTTTCAACGTTTTCATTAGTTTCCCATGTTATTTTGGCATTAAAAGTCTTATTACTTCCATTAGAAATATCTGTTTCACCCACTTTTACCGCCCATTTTGCTACCTTCGCTTCTGGTGTTGCTGTAGCTTCACTAGTATATCGTGAAAATGTTGCTCCAACTCCTGCTCCTGCTACTGCTAAAAGTATTCCAGTTGCTACTACTAGTAATGTCTTTTTATTCATATTTTACCTCCCTTTTAACTTTGTGCTATTCTTTGTGATGCTGTTACTGTTACAGGTAAACTTAAAACTGGTGCTTGTGCTCCTAAAGCGGTATCATTTTCATTATTTTCCGCTTCCGTATGTATATCTGACTCATCATAATTCCCATTTCCGTTAGCGGGACGAAGCATAAGTCCCAGTGATATTATAATTACTCCCGCAACTGCTATGAATGTAAATACAACACTTTTCTTTTTTTCTTTTAACACGTTTTTGATGCGGCTTTCCAACGCGGGCTTGCCGAAATTAAGTGCCGTAAACGTAAATCCGCTCTGTGCCGCCGCAAATTTCAACAGACTTTCCGCGTACTGCCTGCGTATCTGTCCGCCAATGTCCGACATGACCCTTTCGTCGCACGATACCTCCATGTCCTGACAAAACAGCAGATACGCTATCCACGCAAAAGGATTGAACCAGTGCACCGCCGTAATGCAGAGTGCGGCGGGTTTTAGCAGGTAATCTTTTCTCTTCTTGTGATAAAGCTCATGCGCAAGGACGTATGCGCGTTCTTCTTGTGACAGTCCGCGCGGCAGATATATTATCGGGTGGAATAATCCGAATAAAAACGCACCGCCGCCAATGTCCGTTTCGCAGATACGCTGTTCAGAGTCCAAATAAATATTTTCGGCGCGCATAATGCGTTTTTTTAGGCACAGATATTCTGCTAAATTTACGCCTATGATTGCAAACACTCCCAACAGCCATATGATTTCTGCCGATTTAAAAATGATGCCTGTTCTCCCGTTTACGTTTGTGCTTTTTGCATTGTTTTTTGCCTGATACTGCGCCAGTGCATCAGAGGTTTCTGATACGCCTGAACTGTCATTTCGGTTTACAGCCTGATTTTTATTTGCCTGATTGTATATCATGCTGTCGTTTAATTTGCTGTCCGATAACGTTTTTTCCTCCCTTGTCACGGAAAACTCCGCTACACGTTTTGGGATAAGGCTGAAATGGCTGTGGATTGAGAACGGAATACACAGATTTAAAAATACTATTATCCATAAACAGTAGGAATATTTCCTCTCGCATTTCCAAAGAAGTCTTCTGACGAGCATTACAACCATCGTGCTGTAACAGCCCACTATGCTCATTTCCAACACTTTCGTAAAAACACTATCCATAATTTTACCCACCTGTCACATTGAAATATATGGCGCCT
>CANQXO010000079.1 GCA_947627825.1 uncultured Clostridia bacterium | reverse complement strand
ATTACATTATGTCGTTTACAATGCTTATGGTAGATTCAATTTCAGATATGATAGGAAGTCATAATGCAGGTGGAAATGAAATAAATGTAGCAGTATTTGATTCTGACTATGACGATGCAGATGTTGCTGTGGGAGATATTGATAGTGCCGAAAGTGCATTTTCAACTTCATTAATGGGAGCTGCAAGAATTCAAGTAGAATATAAAGATGGCGGAATGAAATGGGGATATTTAATTTTGTATATGGCATTAACAATTTATACGGTAATGTTCACAATAACATATATAAAAAGGGTTATAAACATGGTGTTTTTAACAGTAATGGCACCACTTGTAGCACTTACATATCCTATAGATAAAGCAGGAGATACAAAAGCGCAAGCATTTAGCTTTTGGTTAAAAGAGTATATATATAATGCATTAATGCAGCCATTACACTTATTGTTATATACAGTACTTGTAAGTTCAGCACTATCACTTGCAGCTTCAAATATGTTGTATGCAATAGTAGCATTAGCATTCATTTTACCAGCAGAAAAGATATTAAAGCAAATGTTTAACTTCAGAAATTCAGCAACAGGTGGAAGCCTTGGAGGATTTGCAGGTGGAATGCTTGCTAAAACATTATTAGATAGAGCAGCAAAAGGAGGAAAATCAAAAGGACAAGGTGCAGGAGGAAGCGATAAAGTTAGAACAGCCAATATGCCAGCTCCAAAAGATTCAGAAGCACCAAAGGGAGTTTCAGCATTCCTTGGTGATAATTCAGCAATGGGACAACCTGTATTATCAAGTAGAAATCAAAATGCTTCGCAAACACAAGGTGTAAATAATGGAAGAAATTCTACACAAGGAGCTTTACCTCAAGGAGGAAGTTTACAAGGAGAATCTTCACAAAATGGTGCTGAATTAGGAGGAAACTTACCAGAAGATAATTATGCAATGGCAAATGCTAGTGGACAAGGAATAGATCCAGTAATGGCAGCATATGCAGCAGAGGGATATGGTAAGAACGCTAATGGTGAATATTATAATCCTTATACAGATGAGTATGATGAAGATTATGATCCACATAATGATATATCATATCAAGGAATAGATCCAGTAATAGCAGCATATGCAGCAGAGGGTTATGGCAAAAACTCAAATGGTGAATATTATAATCCTTATACAGATGAGTATGATGAAAAATATGATCCACATAATGATGAATCATATAACCAACAAATAAGAATGGCAGAACAAAATGCAGGAATAGAAAGTGCAGAAGCAAGACAGCGAGTAACTTCTCAAGGGCCAGCAATTTCTCAAAGGCCAGCAATTTCTCAAGGGTCAGTAATTTCTCAAGAGCCAGCAATTTCTCAATCATCAGAACCTCCAAGACAAGTAGAAAATCAATCTGATAGAAGAACAATAAGAAAACCATCAGTAGTAAAGCGTGTGACAAGCGGAGTAGCAAATGTTGCTAAAGAAAGATATACAAGTGCTGGTGGATTAAAAGGCATTGGAAAGGGTATAGCAAGAGGAGCTGTAAAAGCAGGAGCAATAGCAGGAGGTACTGCAATAGGATTATCTGCTGGTATAGTATCAGATGATTTGGACAACATAGGAAAATTTGCATTAGGTGGTGCAGTTGCAGGTAGTGCTATTGGTAGCAATTTAGCTAATAGAGTAGAGGGAGCATCATCTAGTAGAACAGTAAATGCATTTAAAGAAGGTTTCTATACTCCTGAAGAGTTAGCACAGCAAAAACTTGATAAGAGGCAAAAAGAATTTAAAAATAGTTATACTAATAGGCAATACTTTAAGGATAACTTTAGAGATAAAACAGAACCAGAAATTGATGATATTATGGATAGAGCATCTAAATATAACAGATATGGAATTAAAGATTTAGATAGAATAAAAGATGCTATTAAATTAGAAGACAAGATGATAGAAAATTCTGGAGGAGCAAGTAATGTAACAACAGAGCAAAAACAAGCAATACAAAATAAAGCATATACAATGGCTAAAATTAGAGCAGATTTAGGTGAAGCAGGATTTACAAATAATAAAGCAGTAGAATCTCGTCAAAAAGCGTTATCAAAACAATTACAATCTGCTGGTGTAAATAAAGAAACAGCAGAAAATCAATCAGAAGGAATTATGAACTTTATGAGAGATACTATAGGATAAATTTAACTAAAAAACAAAAGATGACACAAGGAAGTTTAAAACCAACCTTGTTAATGAGAAAAAATAACCAAAAGGAGAAACCCTTTTGGTTTTATATAAAAAGGTAGTAAATTACCTTTTTATATAAAATCAAAAAAGGAAGGTAAAATATGTTTAATAAATTTATTAGATATTTTAATCAGAATAGAATAAAAGTTATAGGAATTGCTTTAGCAGTAATATTTGCAATTATTATTATTCAAGCGCTAAATGAACAAATAAAAAATGAAAGTGATAATAGGCTTAATGAAATTGCAAATGAAATTGTGAATAGAGCTACAGAAGGTTCTGTTATAGGAGAAGGTGAAACTTCTATAGGTACTGCAAAAAAAGATAAAAACATAATAAATAATTTTATAAAATATTGTAATGAAAAAAATACAGAGCAAGCATATGAATTATTATCAGACGATTGTAAAGATATACTTTTTCCAACACAAGAAGATTTTATAAATAATTACTATAATATAGTTTTTAATGAATATAAAGAATATGAAATGGAAAATTGGATTACAGAGGGTAAATATAGAACTTATAAAATTAGATATATGAATGATGTGCTAACAAATGGAGGATATTTAGCAGGAAGCACAATAGAAGATTATTATACAATAGTTGAACAAAATGGAGAGTATAAGTTAAATATAAATAAATTTGTAAAAAAAGTAGAAGTTAATAAAACTAAAGAAGAACAAGATCTTTCAGTTACAGTAGTTTCAAGAGAGGACTATATAGACTATCAAATATATGAAATAGATATTATTAACGAAAATAGTGAAGAAATTAGAATGTATGGAGATAATTCTACATGGAATGTAGTAGATAGAAATGATTTGAAATATTCAGCTTTTATAGAAGAACTAGCAGACAGTAATTTAGTATTAGCAAGTGGACAAGAGCATAGGTTAAAAGTAAAATATGCAAAAATATATAATCCAAGTAGAATAATAGATAAAATAGAATTTAATAACATGTATTTCATAAGCGAACCAGAAAATATATTTAGCATAGAAATAAAGTTGTAATAGTAGATAAAATAATAAGTTATAGTAAAAGAGGTGATAGTTATGGTAGAAGATCAAGAAAATAATGAGGAAAGAGAAGATTTAGAAGAAGATTTAGGCGAAGAAGAAAATTTAAGTCAAGGTGAAAATCTAGAAGGAAATGCTAATAATTCTGAAGAAAACGGAGCTGAAAATAATGACAAAAAAAATATAGGACAAGTAGCAAATACGGCAAGTAAAATGGCAAAGGAAGCTGTAAATGGAACTAAAAAAAGCGTAGAAATGGTAAAGAAGGTAGCCTCTGTAGTAATGAAGACTATTGGAAGTATCATATCTTTACTAGGGCCAGTGCTAATTCCTATGATTTTGATATCGGTAATTCTATTTTTGGCTATTTCTCATTGGGGAGTTATATCAGAAATACCAGGAAAGATAAAGGAGGCATTTACTGGATTTATAGACAATATTGTAGGAATTTTTACATTTGATGATAGTACAAGCACATATACAATATCTAGTGAACAATTAGATAAAATTATACAGAATCTAGAAGAAGAGAATATAAAAATAGAAGATTATGACTTAACGAAAAGCGATTTACAAACTTTTTTAGAAGCAGATTTAATAACGCAAACTATAGATGGTATATCAGTTGGTGGTAAAAAAGGTGCTATTCAAATTTATATGACAGATCCTACAAATGAAACTGAAAATTTAGGTGCTAGAAAATTAAATTATATGCCATATTCACAATTTAATGATGCATTATCAGATGCTAATAATGGTGGAGGTGCAGGTTCTTCATTAATGAATAGCTACACAATAGATACATCAAATAATATATTAGTAGTATCTAAAAATGAAAGTTGGACAAAAAGAGATGGTAGTGTAACAAGCCATAACGTTTCATATTCAACTAAATCATTTGGATATAAAACTGTAACATCACAATATGAAATGCCATTTATGTTTTTTATAGATTTATGTATGGTTTCTGATAACAAAGAGTATGTACTAGCTGTAGCAGATCAAGTAAAAAATACTCAAGTAGTAATTACAGTACAAAATACTAGAACAGAGTCATATGAACAAAGTACTGAAACGGAAGAATCAGAAGATCCCGAGACAGGGGAAACTATAGAAAATACTATAACAGTAGAACATATGAGTACATCTGATAGTTTAACACCGGTTATAACTAAAGCAGATACTTTATTATACACAAAAGAAATGGTATATACAAATAAAATTGAAAGAACAGGATCAGGTTCTTCTTGGACATCAACCAATAAATATTCACCAGGAATAGATAAAGAAACATATATAAAAGTAGATGAATTTGGAGAAACTGCTAAATCGACGTCTTATGAAAAGGGAGAAGTATATAATAACTTAATAACAGGCGGAGATATGTTATTTGAAATTTTAAGCAATGATGTAAATAATGAAACTGTTGAGCAAACATTAAAATATATTTTTTATAAATTAAGCGGAGTTAATTTTGGGGTTACAAAATTAGATGAAAGTCTCTTCGAGTTTAGTGATTTTAGTAGTTTTGATTTAATAAGTGGTGGTATAGGTTATTCAAGTATAAATATTACAGATGAAGATTTAGAAATATTATATAAAATTACTTCAGCAGAAAGAGGAGATGGTACTAAAGAACAACAAGAGCATGTTGTAAGTGTAATTTTAAATCGTGTATTATGCCAAAATAGTACAATTAGAGATGTTGTTTTTGCAAAAAATCAATTTGAACCAATTAGAAATGGAATGTATGAAGCAGCAGTACCATCTGAAACAACGAAAGAAGCTGTGCATTACGTTATTCAAAATGGAGATACAACTGGTGGAGCTACATATTTTTGTACGCCTAAAGCTGCTCAACAGAATAATTGGTATAGAACAAGCATAGAAAAGGGAACATTAGTATTTTTATTTAATGATGCAGGTGGAATACCAAATAGTCACAATTTTTATTCTTATGCAGAAGATTTAGCAAAGTTAGAAAAACATAAAAAAGCCACAGGTGGAAGTAGTTTAATTTTAGCTAAAGCAGCAGAATTATTTAAAATAGTATGTACAAGTGGATTATATCCTAGATACGGTGGTAGTAGTATTCCATGTAAAGGGCCACAAATAGACTGTAGTGCTTTTGTATCATGGGTATTATACGAATGTGGATATGAAGAATTTAAAGGGTATCAGCATACTACACAAGCTTTTAAAGAGACAGATTGGTCTAGAACACATCCAGACTGGCAACAAATACCTGTAGCTTCTGGGGAAAATCCAGTAGATATACTTCAGCCAGGAGATATATTTGTTAGATATGGACAGGGAACTCATCACATGTTAATAGTAGCATATGTACAAAATGGTCAATTATTTGCATATGACTGTGGAACTGTTGTAAATGGAAAAAGTGGAGAAGCTCTTGATAAAACATATTTCTTAACGAAAGCTGGAGATGGAAAGATTATAAGAATAACATCAAAATTAAATAATGGAGCAGTATTAAATCCTAATGGACAATATTTGGTAGTATTAGATGCAGGGCATGGAGAAAAGCCAGCAGGAGCTCATACAAATGGTAATGGATGGTATGAAGCAAATGGAGTAGCATATTACACTTCTGGTACTTCAGGCCAATATAATGGAAGAACATATAATGAGTATCAATGGAATAAACAAGTTGCAGATAGGGCTGCAGAAATATTATCTCAAAACAGTAAAATAAGTGTTATGAGAATAGGGTATACAGATTCAACACCTACTGTACCAAACGGAGATAGAGTGCCTAAAGCAATAGAAGCAGGAGCAATAGGTGGAAAACTTCTAGGTGCAGGTGGAGGAGGTTTTATGGTGTTTTATGTTCCTCAAGAAAAACAGGAAAATGTGAAAAAAGCTATGGAAAAACTTTT
>CANQXO010000078.1 GCA_947627825.1 uncultured Clostridia bacterium | reverse complement strand
AATAAAAAAAGGAGGAATTAATTTTGAATACTTTATATTTTGATTGTGCAAGTGGAATTAGCGGAAATATGGTGTTAGGAGCTTTATTAGATATTGTTGAAGATGAAAATTACTTACAAGAAGAATTAAAAAAATTAAAAGTAGATGGATATAAAATTGAAATATCTAAAAAAGTAAAAAATGGAATAACTGGAACTTATGTAGATGTAGTAGTGGATGGAAAAGATGAATATGGACACATACACAATTTAGAAGGACATCACGAGCATGAAAATAAACATGAGCATGAACATGATGGACATCACCATCATGAACATAGAAATTTAAAAGATGTAAATGAAATTATTGATAATAGTTCATTAAAAGAAAATGTAAAAGATTTAGCTAAAAAGATATTTTTAAGAGTTGCAAAGGCAGAATCAAAAGTACATAATAAACCTTTAGAAGAAGTGCATTTCCATGAAGTAGGAGCAATAGATTCTATAATAGACATTGTGGGAACAGCCATTTTAATTGATAAAATAAATCCAGATAAAATAATTTCAAGTATAGTAAATGATGGATATGGATTTATAGAATGTGCTCATGGAACAATGGCAGTGCCAGTACCTGCAACAAGCGAAATATTTGCATCTGCCAATGTGAAATTTAGACAAATAGATATAGATACAGAATTGGTAACGCCTACAGGTGCAGCAATAATTAGTGAACTTGCCGAAGAATTTACAACCTTACCAACTATGACGATTGAAAAAATAGGTTGGGGTGCAGGATACAAAGACTTGAAGATACCAAATGTTTTAAAAGTATATTATGGTAAAGTGGAAAGTACAGGTTCAGATTTCGTTACAATGGAAAACAAAGAAACAGATTTTATAGCAACGGGAAATCTAGATGCAGATTTTGTTGTAATGGAAACTAATATTGATGATTGCAATGGAGAAATATTAGGATATACTCAAGAATTATTATTTAAAAATGGAGCATTAGATGTATTTTATACACCAATATTTATGAAGAAAAATAGGCCAGCATATAGATTAACTGTTTCTTGTAAGAAAAAAGATATGTTTAAATTACAAAATATTATTTTCAAAGAAACAACTACCATCGGAATTAGATATCGTTTTGAATATAGAACAGTACTTAATAGAGAAATTATTGAATTGGACACCAAGTATGGAAAAATAAAAGCAAAAAAAGTAACTAGCGATGGAGAAAATTATGTATATCCAGAATTTGAAAGTATAAAAGAAGTAGCAGAAAAAAATAATATTTCATTGAAAGAATTATATAAATTAATTTAACGATTATACTACACAAATACAATAAAATGTGATACAATATATGGGTATAAAAGAATTATGAAGGAGGAATTAACCATGTCAGGACATAGCAAATGGCATAATATCCAAGCAAAAAAAGGAAAAGCAGATGCAGCAAGAGGAAAAGTATTTACTAAGTTGGGTAGAGAAATATTATTAGCAGTAAAACAAGGTGGACCAGACCCAGCAGGAAACTCTAAGCTAAAAGATGTAATAGCAAAATGCAAAGCAAACAATATGCCAAATGATACAATACAAAATGCAATAAAAAAAGCTTCAGGCGAAGGAAACACAAAGAATTACGAAGAAATTACTTATGAGGGATATGGACCTTCAGGAGTAGCTTTTATAGTTGAAGCAAGTACAGACAATAAAAATAGAACTGCTGCAGATGTTAGACATTTATTCGACAAAGCAGGAGGAAATTTAGGAACTACAGGTTGTGTATCATATATGTTTAATAAGAAAGGTGTAATTGTAATAGATAAAACAAAAACAAGTATGTCAGAGGACGAACTTATGATGCTTGCATTAGATAATGGTGCAGAAGATGTGCAAAGTGATGATGAATGTTATGAAATTACAACAGCACCACAGGATTTTTCAAATGTAAGAGAAGCATTAGAAAATCAAGGACTAGAGTTTGAAGAAGCAGAAGTTCAAATGGTGCCAACTACTACAGTTGCTTTAGACAGTGATGGAGAGGAAAAAGTTCAAAGATTAATAGATAATCTTGAAGATTTAGATGATGTAATGAATGTTTACCACAACTGGGAATAATAAATCAAATGGGCAAGATGAATTAAACTTAATATAAAAGAATAATATAAAAGTAGAAGCATATATTTATTATAGGCTTCTATTTTTTGTACCAATTATTTACTAAAATTTATAAATTGTCTATGTGAATTATTTGCACAAAATTATAACCTATATTAAAAATAGTTAGCCAATTTGTTTAAAAGGAAAAAGAAAATGGTAAAAAATATGCAAATTATTTTAAGGACTCTACCACGAGAAGTGACAGAAAATATTGATTTAGAAAGGATTGAAGAAATAAGGATTAGGGCAAATAGAAACATTATTTTAAAATATACAGATAAAGAGCAAGTAACAGACTTTATTCCAACGCAACGAGATATGCTTTCCATGCTTCAAACATTTTGTGATAATTCGATATATTCATATCAAAGTCAAATCTGTAGTGGATTTATAACAATAGTTGGAGGACATCGAATAGGAATTACAGGGAATATAGTAATGAGAGATGAAAAAATTGTAAATATAAATTATATTTCATCATTAAATATAAGAGTGGCAAAAGAAATAATTGGAGCAAGTAATGAAGTTATGACACAAGTAATCGAAAATGGCAATATAAATAATACAATAATAGTATCGAAACCGGGCTGTGGCAAAACAACAATTTTAAGGGATTTGGTAAGAAATTTAAGTAATATGGGCTATACAATATCTTTAATAGATGAAAGAGGAGAAATTGCAGCAATGTATAAAGGAATTCCGCAAAATGATGTTGGACTTAGAACCGACATTTTAGATGGAGTAAATAAAAGTTTAGGAATGAACATGGCAATTAGAACAATGGCACCGCAAATAATTGCAACTGATGAAATAGGAACTAAAGAAGATGTGGATGCAATTAATTATGGAATTTGCTCAGGAGTAAAGGGAATATTTACAGCACATGGAAGTAATATTGAAGAACTGAAATTAAATAAATATTTAAATGAATTATATGAAGAAAAAATATTTAATAAAATAATTTTTATCGAGAAAAAAGGAATTATAAAAAAAGTTTACTCTTTAGATAAAAATATGTATATTTGTGACGACGAAAAGATGTAATAAATAAAGCAATGAACGAATATATTTTAATATGGTCAAATAATACTTGTCCAAATTAGATACAAAAATTATATCAAGATTTGTATCAAAATTATGCGAGGGTAAAATGATAATATTAAAATTTATTTTTTTAATAGCAATTTTTGTTGTGTCAACTCTACTCGGAATACTAATTTCAAAAAAATATACAGGGAGAGTTAAAGAACTCAAAGAATTTCAAAGAGCACTAAACATATTTGAAGAAAAAATAAAATTTACTTATGAGCCAATTCCAGATGTATTTCAAGAAATAGCAAAAAATATTTCTGGAGGTGTAGGACAAGTATTTGAAAATGCAGGTGAAGATATGAAAATAATGACAGCAGGAGAAGCTTGGGAAAAGGCTATAAATGAAGCCAACTTAAAACTAACCAAAGAAGATAAGGAAACATTAAAAGGTTTAGCAAAAATGTTAGGAAAAACAGACCTAGATGGACAAGTAAGTGAAATTAGACTAACTCAAAAATTTTTAGAAATTAAGCTTCAAGATGCAAATTTGGAGAAAAGCAAAAATGAAAAACTATATAAAACTTTAGGCGCAACTGTGGGACTAGTTATTGTAATCATTCTAGTTTAAAAAATTAAATTTAAAAGAAGTATCAAAAAGGCAGAATCAAAAAGTTTAAAATTAAAAAATCAAAAAAAAGTCTATTAGTGAAAGGAATTAATTTATAGATGGAAATAGATTTGTTATTTAAAATAGCTGCAATAGGAATTTTAGTAGCTGTTTTATACCAAGTTTTAGTACGAGCAGGAAGGGAAGACCAAGCGATGATGACTACACTTGCGGGTTTGATTATTGTGCTATCAATGGTAATCAAAGAAGTAAGTGGATTATTTGACGCAGTAAGAACAATGTTTAACTTGTAATGCGAAAGGAATATATAATGGATATTTTAAAAATTATAGTAATAGGTTTTGTAGCAGTAATAATCATAGTTATTCTAAAACAATATAGACCAGAATTTGCCATATATATTTCCATTGTAGCCGGAGTAATAATACTATTAATGCTAACAGACACAGTTTCAGGAATAATACAGCTTTTGCAAGATATAGCCAGCAAAGCAAATATAAGTGGAGAATTTTTAAAAATATTAATAAAAATTACAGGAATAGCACTACTTACTGAATTTAGTGTAAGTATATGCAAAGATGCAGGTGAAACAGCTATTGCAAACAAAGTTGATATTGGAGGAAAAGTAATAATCATATCAATGTCAATTCCAATAATAAGAGCATTATTAGAAACAGTTCTAAAAATTTTACCATAAAAGTAGGTGTAAACAAATGAAAAGAAAGTTAATAATAATATTGTTAATTTTATTAATTCCAAATATTTCTTTTTCTGCAAATGAAAATCAAGATAAAAATGAAATAATAAAAAATCAAGAAGAAAGCTTTGGAATAAGCACCTTTTTAGCAGAAGCAAAAAATTATTCGGAAGATATTGATATATCAGAAATTTTTAATGCCAGTATGTCCGGAAATATGGACAATAAAAAAGTCATAAACTATATTATAAAACTTTTAGGAAACAACATAAGAGAAACGCTAAAAATGATGTCTGGAATAATTGTTGTAATAATAATTCATAGCATATTAAAAGCAATAAGTGAAAATCTAGGAAACGAATCAGTTGCAAAAATTGCATACTATATACAATACATATTAATGGTTACTTTAATAATGAGTAACTTTTCAGGAATAATATCAAGCATAAAAAGCTCGATAAATGATTTGACTTCATTTACAAATACATTGATACCACTTCTTACAACATTAATGATAGCAACTGGAAATGTCGTATCATCAAAAATGATAGAGCCAATTCTATTATTAGTAATAACTTTCATAGGAAATTTTATAACAAATGTATTAATACCTATAATATTAGCATCAACAGCACTTGGAATAATTTCAAAAATATCAGAACAAACGCAGGTAGACAAGTTATCAAAGTTTTTAAGAAAAGGCTCAACTTGGGTTTTAACTACCATTTTAACTTTGTTTTTCAGCTTAGCAACACTTGAAGGAGGAATAACAAGCGGACTGGATGGAATGACATTAAAAGCTGGAAAGTCAGTCGTATCAAATGCTGTACCAGTAGTCGGAGGAATTTTAGGAGATGCCATAGATACAGTTTTGGGGTATAGCAACATCATAAAAAATGCAGTAGGTTTTGTAGGAATATTTGTAATAATATCAATATGTATCAAACCAATATTGAACCTAACAGCTTTAACAGTAATATATTATTTAGGAGCCGCACTGTGCCAGCCAATAGCAGATAAAAAAATAGTAAGCCTGATAGAACAGATGGGAGCAACCTTTAAAGTATTTTTAGCAATAATGTTTACAATTACAGCCATGCTTATAGTGGGAATAGCAATAGTAATGAGAATTTCAAATAGCGGACTTATGTATCAATAAGGAGAGGAAAATGATAAATAATTTAAATACATGGGTACAAGGAATTATAATTGCAATTATTGTATCATCTATTATACAAATGTTACTACCTGAAAACAAAAATAAAAAATACATAAAAGCAATAATTGGAATATATATATTATTTTCGATATTAAGTCCAGTAGTTGGCAAAAATCTAGACTTAAGTGAATATAATTTAGATAAATATTTAGCAAGTTCAAGTTCTAGCATAAATGAAGAAAACATAGTGTATGATGAGAATATAAAAATGACATTTAAAAGTAAAGTAGTGCAAAATATAAAAACTCAATTAAAAGTAAAAGGATATCAAGCAAATAACATTGACATAGACATTGATGAAAATTGCAATATTGTATATATAAAACTATCAGAAATTTATGAATATGAGAATGACGAAAAAGTGGAAGGCAAAATAATGATAAATAAAGTAGAAGATATAAATATTAAGGATAGACCAGAAAAAGGCATGGCAGTAAGTGATGCAAATAGCATAATCGAATATTTAAGTGAAAATTACAATATAGATAAAGAAAATATAATAATTGAATAAGAAAGGCAAGTATATGTTTAATAAAGAAAAACTAAAGAATGCTTTTACAGGCAAAAAGAAAACT
>CANQXO010000077.1 GCA_947627825.1 uncultured Clostridia bacterium | reverse complement strand
TCAATAACTATGAAATACTATGTTGATATAGATACTGATTTTATTAAGTCAGAGAATAAAAATGTAGTAAATTATCTGATAAATAAAAATATATTTGGAGTTATTTTAGATAAAGGCGAGATTGCAGTATAGCAATTATAAAAAACTAATGAGAAAATGCGAGAACTATGCGGAATTTTAAGGAATTAAAAAATTAAAAATTTCCGCAAAAGTGTTCCGCAAACAAAATTACAAACTCTGAAAGGCAGTAATATCAAAGAAAATAGTACAAAAAGTCGAGAACTCACCTCGACCATAAAAAAAGAGCTTGAAATGATTAGATTTCAAGCTCTTTTGAAATTTTAAAATTCTTTGACCTTTATATACAATTGCATTACTATATGTATATGTAGGTCAAAAATTGAAAATTTTGAGTACAGCATTTTATAGACTTTTTCTATGGTATATGATATAAATTGAATTTCAATGTGGATTTCAGGGAATTAACGATATTAAGGAACATAAAGTAAAAGAAGCGAAAAAAATATTTAATGAATTTGGAATACATTCTTTAATAATTCATGTGGATTTATTTAATGGTATAGTTGCTTTTGTTGATATATCCAATATTGATGACAAAAGTGTTAATTGGGAAACAAGAACACAATTTGAGGGTAAAAAAGTATTTCATATAGATGAAAAATACTTTATGTGGAATTTAACACAGCAGCCACCAACTTTAGATATTATTATAAAGAAAATAAAAGAAAAGCTTATTTATTAAGCATTTCTTTTATTTTATATGCAATTTGTTCTGCTAATATTGGTGGAACGGAATTTCCAATTTGAATTTGAATGTCTGTCTTGGTTCCAAAAAATTGATAGTCATCAGGGTAACTTTGGATTCTTGCAGCTTCTCTAGCTGTTAATCCTCTGTTTAAATAAGGGTGAATGCATCTGGAAGAAGAAATACACAGGAAAAGTTTCTAGTAATTGTCATACAAGGTTCATTTGCATTTAATCTTGCATAAGTATTTCCATAACCCGATGTTGGAAGATATTCTTTTGGTATATTTTCCTTTATATCCCATACACTTTTTCCCATTGGAATGTATTTCATCATGATTTGGGTTTTATTATTATATATAGTAGGCTTATGGTTAGTTAATTTTACACAATTATTTCGAATTAATGTTTGATATTCATTTTGAGGTTCATTTGTATATGTATCATAATCTTTATCGTCACTTTGAGGTAAATCACTAATTGCATCCCATATCGTTAATGCTTTTTTATATTTGAAATTAGTATCTAAAGAGTGTGTTTTCTCTGGATATTCTATATTTCCATTTAGTTTGGTACCAATAAAAATGACTCATTTTCTTAATTGAGGAACTCCATATTCTGCGGCATTTAATAATTTATATTTAACTATATAGCCTATTTCTGTGAAAGATTTTAATATGTTTTTTAATACATTGCCATTTTCCATACTTAATATTCCGGCGACATTTTCCATAACAAAAAATTTAGGCCTAATATCATTTACTATTCTAACATATTCTTTAAATAATTTATTTCTTGGGTCATCTATGAACCTTTTCCCCAAAGTCGAAAATCCTTGACAAGGAGGTCCACCTATTATTACATCAATATCTTGTTTGGTATAACTGGTATTTGCAAGCAATTCTTCACTTTTTAGTAGAGCTATATCTTTTACTATATAATTAACATTTTTATGATTAGCAACATATGTTTTTTTAGCTGGTTCCCATATATCATTTGCACTAATTATATTAAAACCTGCTTTCTCAAATCCAGTTCCCAATCCGCCAGCACCAGCAAATAATTCAATACAATTGAATTGTTTTTCGCTCATATATTCCTCCTAATATTATTGAGTAATTATATCATAAAATAAAATATGTTTTTAAAAAATAATTAAATAACGAAATGTATTGCTATTTTACATAATTCGTGTTATTATAAATAATATATTAATCAAATTTTTTTCCCTAAAATAATAGAGAAAAATAAAAACACCTAACATTCTAAGGAGTGTGATTCAAATGGCAAAGCAATACTACACAAGCACAGGACCGACCGGCGAATCCATTAAAACAAGAATTTTGGATGCATTCAATCATCAGGTAGAAGAAGTGATGGCACTACGGGAAAAACTAAATACTTATGTACAGATGGGATATGATGAAGTTCCAGAACCTGCTATTAACTACCAGTATAAAGACCTAAATGTAATAACCGAAGAAATGCTGCGCCTAAAGGACATAAAAGCTGCGTACAAAGAAGAATTGTCCAGAAGGGCATCGGCTACAAGAAAAAAACTCTTGCTGAACCTAATCATAGAATGTCCAGAAGGGAAGCTGTTGGATATAGTTGATGAATCCAATTTCTACAACTTCTCAATTAATGAAAGAAGGGATTATCTCCATGCAAGAAAGTACCGCTACCCAATAGAGCTGAAGACCTCTAAAGGTAAAATCTACTCAATAATAGCATCTCCTGAAGAAATGCAAGAGATGCTAGGCAATCCAAGTGTTTTATGGGGATTTGACCCCGCAACAACAAAATGTAATTTTATATAGGTGCTAACCCCGGACTTCCGGGGTTTTTATTTTGTAACATTTTTCATTACTTAAATTATTAAACATAATTGTTTAGAATATTTATTTTCAATAATTAATTCAAAGAGTTACATCTTCTTCATCTAGTTCAGTTAAACCTTCTGAATTATCATTAAGTGTTTCATTGGCAACTACAACTCCTTGAATTCTAGTTTTCTTACTTTTTGCATATTCTTCTCTCGTTTTTCGTGTTCCTCTTTCATATTTGCTTTGTTTATTTATTTGTAAATCCGGAAAATTACTATGTAATAAGTCGTTTATTTCGTTAAGTATAACTCTATCTGTTATGTTTCCTAATGCTTCGATTTCAATCATGGAGTCACTTGAAACAGGTTGCTGTCCCTTAAATACATGATTCTTATACTGGGTGTTGTCAAATGAAAGACAGACTTGAACGCCATTCTTTTCAAGCACAATATCTTTCCTTTGAGTAACTGCATTTAATATTGGCATAGGTAAAATAGCATCTAAATTTTCGTCTAAATTTTTGTTTTTCATTTTGTTTTTTAAATCATCAATTGAATTTTCGTCTAAGTCAATTTCAACTTCTTCTCTTGAAGAATATACTTCTCCAATAGTTGTTGGCATCTTGTATGTGGCTTTATATCTAGGCTTTCCATCTTGAGTTAATTTTCTTATTCTTAATGAGCCACCTCTTGAAAGCAAAGAAAGTTCCTTTGTATCAAAGTATTCATCATCATTTTCTTTTTCTTTTGTGCTTACAATGTCAAAGCCGTTAGTTAATAATGCCTGCAAAATACTATTTTGTGTGTATCTTCCATCTTTATCTATAATATATTTTAATTCAAATTCTTCTGGTTTTTTATCTAATTCATTTATCATATTTCTAATTCTTTCTTTATATGGTTCAAATTCCATCTCACTCATGTCTAATTCTATTCTAACAAGTTCAGGGTTAAAGTAATTCTCATCTCGTTCTAAAAATTCATCAGGTCGTATTAGGTGAGGAGTGGCAACAGATAAGTCTTTATGTACCCTTCCTAAATTTACTCTTAATGATTCTTCAGCCTTGTAAAGCTTTATTTTTGAATGTTTTCGTACTATTGAAAATGTATTAGAAAAATTATGACTTGGAAATATTTCAGTAAGTTTTTGCTTTAAAAGCTCTGGCTGTATGTTATTTTCTAATTCTTCAAAATCGGCAAGAACTTGAGGAATGTCAGCCATATATCTCAATATTGGGTCAGTACAATTGTTTTTTATAATTTCAAATGCGTCTAAAAATTGTTTATCATTCATTTCTAAGAAGTCATTTAGTGAAATATTTTGTGGGTCAAAGGCTAAAATTGAAAATGATTTTGGTAGTTTAACATTAACTGTGTTTGGAACTGATTTATATCTTTCTAAGATTTCAGAAAATACTGAAACTAAAATAGTATCTGATTTTGTATAATATACATCTCTGTATCTTTGAAATCTTTCTATCAAAATTGTTTCAATGCTAGTTAATCCTTTTTTGTCAACAAGTAATTCATATTCTTTATTGTTGTTGATACTTACGCCCAAAGATTGAATTAGATTTTTATAATTTATTGCAGTTGGAAGTCCAGCATGATAAGAGTCACGAACTAAGTAATCAAGTCTATCAGCGTCTAATTGATGTGATATTAAAGATTTTAACAATTTCGTAAAACTGCTACTGGTTTTGCTTTTTTCATCATTTCCATAGTCATTGATTTCTGCGATATAGCTTGCAATTCGCTTTAGTTTTGCTTGTCCATAAATTGAAGTTAAAAGATGATTAATTTCAGTATCTCCTAGCAAAATGTCAGTAGTTCTTTTTTCATGTGAATAATGAGTAATTGATTCAAAATTATGTGAAAAAGGACCATGACCAATGTCGTGTAATAGCATTGAACAAAGTGCCATATCTTTATCATCTTTGGAAATAAAAATATCATATCGTTTTAACTCTTTTTCTAAGTGCTCAATAATTTGCGACATTATATAAAAAGCTCCAACGCTATGACTTAATCTTTCGTTATTTTCTAAACCGGGATAATCGAAATTTGAAAATCCGTTTTGTGTGATATTATTTAATCTTTGCATTTCTTTGGTGAGTATTATTTCTTTAAAAGGTGACTTTATCTCAATATCCCCATATATAGGGTCGTGAGTTTTCATGGTGTTTGTGTCATCTTCAAGAACGAATGTAAAGGCCATGCAATACTCCTTTCTATCTAGTTACTCAATTATATAATGCATATTTTAAATAGTCAATGTTTCTAACTAAAATAGTAACGAATATATGGAATTGGCATTGACCCCAAAAAATTGACAAAAACCTAAAAAAATAGTACAATATACATTGAGTTATTATAAACAAAAGATAGCATTTTTAATTATAAAAGGTTAGGAGAAAATAAATTAATATGCCGAGTATAAATAATAACGCAGAAAGATTTATATCCAAGACAAAAATTTATTTAATAATAATAGCAATATTAATTGCTATTATTTGTGTACTTGAAATTAAATTTATTCCTTTTGGAATTATCTTGTATATATTAATTGTTTTATACGCCGTTTGGTCTAATAAAAGAAGAAAGACTGAACTATCAGAACAATTAAAAGATTTAACTTTAGATGTTAATAATACTGCAAAAACAACTTTAATAAACTCACCATTCCCACTTGTCATGATGGAGACAAATGGAAATATAATATGGAAAAGCGAAAGGTTTTCTTTAGAATTTGAAAAAACAAATATTGATAATATGCTTGATGAAATTTTGCAAGCAGTAAAAACTCAAATTGAAGATTCTGAAAATAAAGAAAAAGGTAAAATAAATATAGAGTCTAAAATTGAAGGTAATGATTATTTGATTTTAGGTTCATTTGTAAAATCGAAAAAATCGCATAGAAAAGAGCAATTACACACAGTTATTTTATATTTTATAGATAATACTTCTGTGAAAAAACTAGAACAAAAAGAAAAAGACGATAATATTTGTATTGGTGTTTTGATGATAGACAATTATGAGGAGTTAAATCAAAGATTATCTTCAGAAGTTACACCTTTAATTACAACTCAGGTTGAAAAAATAATTTATGATTGGGCAAATAAGTTTAATGCTCTAATAATTAAGTCTGATAGAGATACATTTTATTGCATCATGAAACAAAAAGATTTAATACAAGCTAAACAAGAAAAAATGACTGTGCTAGATGAAATAAAGAATTTGGATTTAACAAATATTGAATTAGCAGATGTTATTCAACCAACTTTAAGTATTGCATTTTCTAATGATGGTGAGTCTTTTGCAGAAAAGAATTCTTCTGCAAGAGCAGTTATAGATATTGCTCTTGGTAGAGGAGGAGACCAAGCTATTATAAAAATAGATGGAAAATATGAATTCTTTGGAGGCAGAACCCAAGAGGTTGAAAAGAGAACAAAAGTTAAAGCAAGAATGGTATCACATGCATTAAAAGAGCTTATTCAAGAATCAGATAACATTATTATAATGGGACATTCAAATGGTGACATGGATTCAATTGGTTCTGCAATGGGATTATATAGATTAACAAAAACTTTAGGAAAAGAAGCTAAGGTAGTTAATGAAACAACTAGTCTTGGATTAGAAAGGTTTATAGAAACAGCCAAAAAAGAAGAAGAATATGCAGAGTGTTTTATAGGGGTTGAAGAAGCTAAAAATCTGGTAAAAC
>CANQXO010000076.1 GCA_947627825.1 uncultured Clostridia bacterium | reverse complement strand
ACAATTCCGGTTTGGGCTCCAGCATCATCAAATTTGGTTGGATACAATTCAATGAACAACGATACTGCCAATGAACTAACAATCAATCAGACTAACACATTAAATACATCAAACTCAATAGACAAATCCATTTCAACAAATAATACTGCTACTCTTGAAACGATTTCTCCTATAACTGATAATCCGCTAAAATTAACTTGTGGTGGAGCTGTTTTGATAGAGCAAAATAGTGGTGAAGTCTTATATGACTATAATATGCATCAAAAAATGCGTCCTGCATCTGTTACGAAGGTTATGACTATTCTTTTAATAATGGAAGCGTTGGACTCTGGTAAAATAGCTTTAACAGACAAAGTTCCTTGTAGTGAAAATGCAAACTCTATGGGTGGCTCTCAAATTTGGCTTGATACAAGAGAAGAACTTACAGTAGATGAAATGCTTAAAGCCATCTGTGTGGTGTCAGCTAATGACTGCACTGTTGCTATGGCAGAATTTCTGGAAGGTTCAGAAGAAGCTTTTGTAATGAAGATGAATGAAAAAGCAAAAAGCTTGGGCATGAATGATACTAATTTTGTAAATTGTCATGGAATTGATGCTGATGGACACGAAACATCGCCTTATGATATAGCTCTAATGTCAAGAGAACTTTTAATCAAGCATCCTGCTATAACAAAATATACTACAATTTATATGGATAGTTTAAGAGATGGTAAATCTCAACTAGTTAATACAAATAAATTAGTTAGAAATTATGAAGGTTGTACAGGTTTAAAAACAGGTTCTACATCTGTTGCTCTTTTTAACTTATCTGCTTCAGCAACAAGAAATGATTTATCTTTAATTGCAGTTATTATGAAGGCTGAAACAAGTGCTGTAAGATTTGCAGAAGCAAGAAAGTTATTAGATTATGGTTTTAGTAATTATCAGTATAAAGCTTTAGCTTCCCAAAATGAAGTTGCTGGTATGTGCATGGTTGGAAAAGGAATTAAGTCACAGACAGAAGCGGTATTTAAAGAGGATTTTGGATTGATTTTGCCTAAATCAAATTCACAGAATATTGAACAAAGTATTGAAATATATAATAATATTTCTGCTCCTATAACTAAAGGTCAAAAAATTGGTGAAGTAACATTTACATCTGATGGAAACGCTTTAGCAACTGTAGATTTAATTTCTAATGAAGATATAGAAAAGTACGGCATTGGTACAATGACCAGAAAGATATTTACAGATTGGTTTAGTATGCTGAGGGTATAGATCAAAAGAAAGTGATTTTAATTATATAATCACTTTCTTCTAGTTATTTATTATTTTTTAATTGATTTGCTGTAGATTTATTAAATTATAATCTCTATATGTTAATTTTAAAAGACAAGGTGATGTTATATCTAAGGTATTGTCATTATATACCAATTTGATATCCTTGTTTACTTCACACCAATTTAATAAGAAAAATTTTATTGATCCTCCGATGACTAATAACTGCTATTCTTTTTCCACTATATTCTTTTAAAATTTTATTAAAAAATCTGCTCATTCTTTGTTTTGTTTCGATTGCACTTTCTCCATCAGAAGTTTTAAAATTCTGGTCAATTAATTGTTCTTGTGATGGATCTCGTGTTTTTTTATCCTTCATGAATTCTCCTAATTCTTTCAGATTTCCTAGTTTTTTTTCACTTAAATCATTGTCAAGATTAATAGGCAATTTATTATTTGAAGCTATGTATTTCGCTGTTGCTTTCGCTCTAGCATAACTACTTGACCAAATAACATCTAAATTATTCAATTCAATATTTTCACTCAATTTTTTTGCTTGTTCTTCACCTTCTACAGAAAGGATTTCTTTTTCATTAATCAGTTGAGAATCTTCATTTGTATTTCTTATTCCATTTTCATTAACTGTTTCAGCGTGTCTAATTAAATAAATTATTGTATCTTTCATACTATACACTCCATTAATTAATTTATAGAAAATGTCTATTATAAATTGACTCTTAAAGTTTCATATTTTAACAAAATATTTATTTTTTGATTTAAGTTTATTTCATTGTCTTTAAGTTTATTCTTCCATTCATCAGTGATTAATCTTATTTGTTTTTTATATATATAAATATGTTTTAGAATATCAAATTTAATTAACTTCTTTTCTTCATCTTTTTCTATGACCTTCATTGTTTCTTCCCCATTAGCTATATGAGGCATTTCCACTATATCTCCTACATTTAATTGTGTAGCGTCTAAATCATATTGAATCTTCAAAGTACTGAAATTAGTCATAAATTGACTATAATTTTCTAGTTCAATCAGCAAGTACTTTTCATCTATTTTACGCACTATTCCAGTGTAGGTGCTATACCATCTTACTTCTATATTAGATTCTATATTCTTTACTACTTCTTTATTCATTGTTACAATAATTGTTGTAATAATTAGAATCAATAATAATACTATTGTTAATACTATACCTAGCTTTCTTATTTTTATAAACTTATTAACTATTATAACTATCGAAGCTATTAATAAATATATACAGCCATATATAAGAATGCTACTTAACTCCATTTTCTTAAATAAAACTTTATATGTACAGAACGGTATTAATATTAATCCAATTAGTGTCCAAAATAATTTCTTTTCCTTTAAAACAATTATGCCTAGTACAATTGACAATATTGGATTTATTACTAGAATTAAAATGTTTAGCATTATTTCTAAATATTCAAAATCAATTGAACTAACTATGATGAATTGTAAAATTAACATTGATGATAGTGTAAATAAACTTTGTAATTTCCTTTTCTTGTTTGCTTTTGTTATCATAAAAATCCATGCTAGCAATAGACATATAATAGCATAAATTAATACATTTTTATTGAAAAAACCTATGACTTCTTTATAACCCAATAATGTAATAATTAGTAATCCAATTAATGTCCACATTGATTTTTCATCATTTGATATAACTATTCCTAATAAAGCTGATAATATTGGGTTTATTATCAGTATTAAAATTGCAATGCTATAATTTGAATTAATATTTAAAATAATCGCTTCTATAATTGACATTATGGCTAATATGATTATACTTAAAAGCATATTACTATATTTTTTTAATTTCATATTTTTATTTTTCCTTTATAGAAATCATTATTTATTAAACAATATCATAAAAGATAAAATAAATCAATTTAATTGTCAATAATATTTTTATATAAAAAAGGCAATAATATAAAATAAGTTATTTTAGAAAGGATTTATTTTATGGAAAATCAAAATTTAAATGTTTTAGATGAAATTAATAAAGGGGCTACAATGGGAATGGATGCAATTAATATTGTTTCCGAAAAAGCTGATGATAATGATTTTAAAAGTGTCTTATCTGCAGAATATAATAAGTATAAAGATATTTCAAGACGAGTTAATGAAATATACGCTAAATACAGTGAAAAAGAACCTCATGAAACTAACGCAATGAATAAAATGATGACTTGGTATGGTGTTCAAATGAAAACAATGTCTGACGACACTACTTCAAAACTTGCAGAACTTTTAATGCAAGGAACAAATATGGGGATCATCGAAGGAAGAAGACTGATAAATCAAAATCAAGACAACTTAGAGCAAGATGTAAAAAACATTCTTCATGATTTTGTTGTAATGCAAGAAGATAGCGTCGAGACTTTGAAAAAATATTTATAATAAATTATACAATATATATAATTTTATTGTTGGGAAAATATTTGTATAATTCTTCTCTAAAAAATTTCTCGCCATCTTGCCTTAATTCTTTTTTATACCAATATTTTCCCTTACCTCTTCCTGTCATAATATCTTTATTATATAAATTAATTGCCTTAGGAAATGCTTCTTCATTTATTTTTGTGTGAATATAACTATATGTCATAAATATCACTTCAAAGAAAACATCTTTTTTGACTTTTGGTGATAGTGATTTTTTCAAGGTTTTAATTAATTCTAAGTATTTGTTTTTCCAACCTTCAATAAATATTACAGGAGCAATTAATATTCCAACCTTGTATCCTGCTTCTTTTAATTTATTTATTGCTTCAATTCTTCCATGCAATCTTGAAGTGCCAAATTCGACTTTATTAATAATTTCTTCAGGATTAACACTCATTCTTATTATTATTTTACCATTGTGTTCTAAAGGCAACAATGAATCAACCATATCAAATTTTGTTGGAAATGTTAAAAATCCATTTTGCACATTTTTAAAATTTTCTATGGTCCATACTAAATTATTTGTAATTGTATTTTCTAAAATTAAATCACTGTTACTTCCTATTTCAAAAGTCAGTTTTTTATCAGATTGTTTTGCTTTCTTTATTATTTTTTCAAGCATTTCTTCTCTATTGACAAAAAGTCTTAAATAAGCACATTTATTGTAGTTACATACAAGATAACAATATAAACACGATGCTATACAACCTGATGATGTATAAGGAACTAAAAAATCAGATACTTTGTGATTTTCAACAAATCTATGAGTTTTTCTTGTGCCAATAATTAAGTTTCTTTTCATCATTGGAAAATCTTTATTAGATTTTTTTCTCATTTCTTCAATATTATTGTGATTTTCAATTTGAATTTTAGGTACTTCCCTATATTTTTCTAAAAGTTCTTTTCCGAGTGGATATTTATCTATATTTTTTTCAAAATAAATTGCATCTGGTATAAACATTTTCAATCCTCCATTTGAGCTTATTTTGTCAAAATTAAGGATTTATATACATAAAAAGAGATAAATTTAATTTGATTTCTGTGCATTCTCAGACTTTAGTCTTAGATATCCAAGTTCTTCCCAGTAGTTATATGCTAAGTTTAATCTAAACAATAATTTAGGTTTTGCACCTGCCCTGTTTTTATCTACAACGCAAGAATAATATCTTACATCAGGGTCTTTAAATTTTTCAAGTTCAAATACTTGTTCATCTGTTTCATTTAATGAATATAAATAGTTTCCTAGATTTTCATTATGAATTTGTTTAAACAAGCAAAGTGTATCTAATACTTCTTTTACTGTTCTACTAACTGCCATATCATTAACACTTAAGTTTATTGGGTCTGTTGTGGTTTCAGAAAGTTGCAAAGTTGAACCAATGTACATATTGAAATTTTGTGCTAAGTTTGACAAAATAGTAGCTGTCTTTTTTAACTCCTCAGCCAAGCCAATATTAGCAATGTCTGTTTTCATTGTATCATAGAAAACATATTGTACTTGCTCTTTATAATAGTAGTTCATTATAACTTTTTTTAGCTCGTCATTTGTGTGGTCAGTAATATCAATGAAGTGAATTGAATTTTTCCAGTCTTGATTATACCAATTCGTAACTTGTGCTACCATTTTAAATTGACTAGAAACATCCATTAGCCTTTCAGCAAATTGATATTGAGTTTCACCTTCATTTTTTACAATGTATCCATCTTCATCTACTGCTACACTGTTTGGGTCATCTGGTCTAAACTTAAATGCCAATAATTCATTTTCTGAAATTTTTATTTTTTTTCCATGAATTTTTTGTATTTCAGGATTATTCAAAATAGTTGTTATTAAACAAAGCTTCATTTTTTCTTCTGACATTTCGTTTGAAATAATCAAAACTTTCTTTTGATGAACTATTGAAATATATGCAGCTAAGTTAATTACAAACCTACTTTTACCAGAGTTAGAAGGCATTGCAAATGAAGAAGTTTCGCCTCTCCTTATTCCTTTAAATACTTGCGTAAGTATAGGAAATGGTAAACCTAATCCATTTGTCAAAACATTATCACCTTTTACTAAGAAATCTGTTAAATCGCTGTTTAAAATGGCTCTCTTAAATTTTTCAGTTGCTCTTATTTGTTCAACTGTATTTTTTACATCTTCTGGAGTCATTTGTTCATACAATTCATAATGTAAAATTTCTGCTATTTTTGGTTGAACCGTTTTTACTGGTATCTCCAAATATGCTTTTCTGATTAAGAATAATTTTTTAAGTTTAGTGTAGACTTCTTCAATTTTTAAATCAGAATCTGCAAATTCATCTCGAACTTCATTTTTTAAAATATAGAGCTCGTTTGTTTCTTTTGCATAGTTGTAACCCTCTTTTGCTTTATTTGAAACATATTTTTCGCCATCAGTAAAAAGTATTTTTTTGTATATGTTCAACATTTCTTCATCAACAAAATAACATTCTTCATATAAGAAATTGTATATTGATATTGCTTTTATTTCATTTAATAAAAGTCCTATAAATTGTCTTTCTAAAGTTGTATCAGCTAATTCTTCCGGATATAAGCTTTCTTCAACTTCTTCTTCATCTTCGGTTTCTTCCTCTGTTTGAACATTATTATCTCTGTGTTTAATTACTTCAAGAGCTTCTTCTAATCTTTCATTTTGTTCATCAAACATATTTTTATCCTCTAAAAATTATTTAGGTTTTAAGTTTTACCCATAAACTCATTTGTATAAATTATTATAAAATATATATTACATAAATTAGGTGTTACATAAATTAAGTATCGCATAAATTGAGTATCAAATAAATTAGCTTTATCTAATTAGTCTAAATTATATTTTTCTTGTTTATTATAATCAGTATGTAAGTATTTATGCGCTTTTTCACCGCCCGGACTTTTGAAAAAATCCTTATATATTTTGATTAGAGTAGGATTTTGGTGTGACTTACGAATAGCTGATTTTTTATCAATTGCATAAAGAGTATTTGCTCTTAATTTTCTTACATCTGTTGTTGCTC
>CANQXO010000075.1 GCA_947627825.1 uncultured Clostridia bacterium | reverse complement strand
TATATAATTAAAAGAATGGTGGTGATAATAGTTGTCGGACAAGAAAATTGTAGAAGAAGTTAATAATTTAAAACCTAATAATGAAAATGCTGAAGCATCTAACAAAAAGGGAAGTAATGATTTATTACTATTTTTTGTGGGTCTAATACTATTAGGAGTAGGTCTATTTATGCTTAGCCAAAGAGTAGTGGTACACACAAGTTGGGGATTTAGATTATGGGGAATGGATATTACATCAGGTTTAGTTATTGTTCCATTAATTATAGGAATAATATGGCAATTTGTAAATCCAAAATCAATTATAGCTAAAATATTTATGGTACTAGGTGCAGTTATAATAGTTGCAGCAATTATAATGAGTGTAAGAATAAATTTTGTTGCAACATCATTATATGAATACATTTTAATAATAGGAATGGCAGCAGCAGGTGCAGGCTTGCTATTAAGAGTTTTATTTAAAAAGAAAGATTAATAAAACTACAATTTATGAAATTATAAGTAATAGGAGGAATTTAAAATGGCAATTTTTGAAAGATTAAGTGATTTAGTAAGATCAAATATTAATGATTTAATAGACAAGGCAGAAGATCCAGAAAAGATGGTAAAACAAATAATTATAGATATGGAGGAACAATTAAGAAAATCAACACAAGGTTTAGGTACAGCAATGGGAAGCTTAAATCAAGTGAAAAAACAATTAGAAGAGGCACAAGAACAATCAAATACATGGCAAGCAAAAGCTAAAACTTGCTTGGAGCAAGGAAATGAAGAATTAGCAAAACAAGCATTGGAAAATAAAGTAAAACAAGATAAAATGGTTAGTCAGTACCAAGAGATGGTTAATTCAATGGAAGCACAAGTAAATGAAATAAAATCTCAAGTAGATATATTAAAACAAAAATTAGAAGAAGCAAGAAGCAAACAAGCTATGTTAGTTGCTAGAAGTAGAATGGCAGATGCTAAAGCAGATATGGCTAAAACTTTAGGAAGTATGGATAGCAAAAGTGCTTTTGCTAAAATGGATAAAATGGAGCAAAAAATTGAAGCAAAGGAATCTCAAGCAGATGCATTTGCAGATGTTTCTGGAGTACAAGAATCAGAATCAGATCCATTTGCTCAAATGGATAAAGAAAATGCAGTTAATGCAGAATTAGAAAAATTAAAAAATGAAATGAATGGTGGAAATTAGAAAAAGTATCAAAATTACTTTTTCTAGATAGGAGGAACAACAAATGAACATAATAATGGGGTTGGCCCTTATTGCTATTGGTTTGGCTGCAATATTTTACATGAGACCAAAAATGAAAAATAATTCTATGGAAATGAAATATATGCAAACCAAAAAAATTTCAGAACTTCAAGATATGTTTAGCCAAATGGATGCTTCTGGAATGGGAAATGATTATAGAGAATATGTAGAACTAAAAGGAAATGTTGTTACACAAGCCAATGTGGAAACGCCATTTTCAAGCAAAAAAGTTGCATATTGTGAATCTAAACTATCACAGGTTACAGAAGTAAAAGAACAATATAGAGATGCAAATGGAAATTATAATACTAGAACAAATAAAGCAGAAAATGTGATATCTGATGAAAAAACAAGCCAAGAAATTAGTATGACTGATGGAACAGGAGAGGTTGTTTTAGAGGTAAATGCTACAGGTTGCGAGTTAGATATTCCTACTACTTTTGATAGATTTGAACCTAAAAATAATCTTTCAGGGTATAGATATTTTAATAGATTTTCATGGGATAGATTTGGAGCAGAGACTTTAGGGTTTAGAATGATTGAAAAAACAATAAATTTAAACCAAAGTTTATATGTAATAGGTGAAGCATTTAGAGTAGGTAATGTAATTCATATAGGAAAG
Source organism: uncultured Clostridia bacterium (assembly GCA_947627825.1). The sequence continues at coordinate 4,993 of CANQXO010000075.1, read as the reverse complement.
CCAATGGATGCTAAAAAACCATTTATTGTTAGTACAAAATCTGAAGAAGATATGGTAAACACATCTGATAAAAATTCAAAATTTGCACTTTTTGTAGGAATGGCTGCAATAGTTAGAGGAATAGTAGTTATGTTTTTTATTAAAAGAAATTAAAATTTTGTAAGTTTATAAAGTTATTAAATAATGAAAAATAAAGAGGGAAACATATGAAAATGAAAAAAATTTTAATAATAGGAATAGTATTAATTTTAATTTGTGCTAGTGGTATTACAAGTGTTAATGCAGCAAGTACTAACATACTACAGGTAGTAAAAGAATCTAGTACTACTAAAAATTTAGAGAATGACCAAGGATATATATCAAAATCAATTGTAAATTCTGATCCAGAAAATGGAGAGGTTACAGTTGAGTTAAAGCTATCAAATACAAAAAAAGAAACTGAAACAGTATCAGCTACAGAAGTATTTCTTGTTATAGATAATTCACCATCTATGGATTTTATGACAACTGCAGGAGTTAGTAGAAAACAATTAGTAGTAGATAGTGCTTATCAATTAGTAAAGTCAATGTTTGATATTTCTAAAAATATTAAAGTTGGTTTAATTGACTTTGAAGGAATTTTTGCTGGTATGTATGATGCTTCTATGAGACAGAAATTAACAGAAGATGAAGATACTATATTAAAAGCTGTAAATGATCAAAAAACGAGAAATGGATATATGGGTGGTACAAATATAGATGCAGGACTAAAAAATGCCGAAAATAACTTTTCTGAAAATGCGGGAAATAAAGTCATAATTTTATTAACGGATGGAATACCAACTTCAGATGCGAAAGGAAATAGTGCAGGAAATAATGTAGTATCAGAAAAAGCAATTGAAGTACAAAATAATACAAAGCAAACGATATTAGATTTAAAGAAAAAAGGAATATACACAATAGCAATGCTTACAGGAATGGATGCAACAGATAAAGATGAAAATGGAAATAGTGTGTGGGGTGAGAATCAAACATTAGAAGAAAGTTTAGAAGCTGCAGAGAGAATATTTGGAACACCTACGAACCCCACAGCTGATAAGTATTATTTAGCACAAAGTACAGATGTAGATAGTGTCATTACAGAAGAAATTTTTAAAGATGTTTCAAGTAAAATAAGTAATCCAATAAATACAGTAGAAATAGTCGATTATTTTCCAGAAGATATAACAGAAAACTTTACATTTGAATACGTCGGAAAACCTAATGTTGGAGAAATATCAGATGTAATTGATGAAGAAAACCATACAATAACTTGGAATATGGATACTTTAAAAGGTGATGAAACTGCAACAGTTAAATATAAATTAAAATTAAAAGATATGGATAATGAGGAATTGTTAGATAAGGTAATATCTACAAATGAAAAAGTTGTACTTACATATAAAGATACTAATGAAAAGTCATATACAGTAACTTTAACAGATAGTCCACAAATAAAATTAACTCAAAAGGAAGAAGAACGTGAACCAGATATTCCTGATGTTAATATTGATGGTAATGGTACAGGAGGAGGTACAACTACTGGTAAAGACAATACTATGGCTCAAGGAACAATACCACAAACAGGTGAAAGTTTAGCAATTTTTGCAGTAATTTCAATAGTTGTAGTTATTGGAATAGTAGCAATGAACAAATATAAAAAGAATATGGACATATAATTAAAAATAAAATGGAGGAAAATAAAATGAAAACTGTAAAGTATTTTTTAATATTAATAATAACTAGTATAGGGTTATTTATAATGTCTACTAAAGTAGATGCTGCAGTAAGTTATACAAGAACTATACCAAGTAATGATGGTTCAATAGTAATTAATTTATCAGGTTTAGAATTACAAACAGAAAAAGCATACGAATATGGATTAGCTACACAAGGAAGTGTACCATCAAAATGGTTTGATGTAACTGAAAAAACAACAAGTACACTAAAAGTTAATTTAGGATCTGGAACAACAGGAATTGTTGAAGTTTTACGAGTAGCAGATGTAGGAACTTTATTTGTAAGGGAAAAAAATAATGAAAGTGGTACATATGTAGCAAAATTGGATGTAAATTTAAAATTACCACTTTTACAAGCAACTAGTTATACAGCCTATGACAAAGGAAGTTATAATGTACACGATGTTTATGATAGTATAGGAGGGTATGATTTGCTTGGAACTAAAAAAACTTATTATAAATTTCAAATAGTAAAAGATAAAACATTTATAGAACAATTTTTAAAAGTTAAGAATAATGGAGATGACATATCTACTTTAGAAAATTATTTGCCTAATCATCCTACAACAGGCTGGAACGTTCAAGATACTAGTTCAACTTTTGGTGAAAATAGTCATAAAGAACCAGGTTTATATTTCTTATGGTTAAGACTTACAGGAGATGGTTGCAAAGATATATATGGTTGCATAATACATGATGGTATACCAGAAGCAACTAAAGTGGAACAATATATAGAAGGATTAGATGTAGATGTACCAACAGTAGAATCTATAAAAGTTATAACTCCATTATCTGGAACATATAAAACAGGTCAAACAGTAAAAATAGGTGTATATTTTAGTGAAACAATTACAGGAACGTCAGTACCAACTTTAAAAATTAAATTTGGAGAAAGTCCCGTAAGAAGTGTAACAAATGGAATAATTAAAACTTCAGGAACAGCACATTTTATTGAATACTCATATAATATTCAAGCAACAGACGTTGGTCAACTTGCTACTGTTAGTTTAGAAGGTGGAACAATTAAGGATGAAACTGGAAATGATGCAAAACTTAGTTGTCCATCAATAACAGGAACAAATTATATAAGAGCAAATGTGGATGGAATAGATAATAATAATACTGGAAATCAAGATACTAATTCAGGAAATAATAGTGGACAAAGCAGTGGAGGTTCAAACAATAACAGTAGCAACAATGGTAGTAACTCTAGCACAAACAATGGAGGTAATAGCGGAAGTACTAATAATGGTAGTAACTCTGGAACGAGCAATAGTGGTAATAACGCAGGAACAACAAGTGGTAAAGACAATACTATGGCTCAAGGAACAATACCACAAACAGGTGAAAGTTTAGCTATATTTGTAGTAATAGCAATAATTGCAGTTATTGGAATTGTAGCAATGAAAAAATATAGAAAGAATATGGACATTAAATAAAATTAAAAATAATTAAATATATTAAATATAATGTAAATGAGGCTGTCGTAAATGGTAGCCCCATTTTTTAGCATATAATTAGTTAAACAATACTAAACGAATAACATATTAATATTTTCTATAAAATTAAAAATAAAATGAGATTAACTATTGTGTATAGCTTGAAAATTTAGTATAATATTACAATAGAAAAAGGAAAATAGTTTGAAAGAAATAATTTTTCATTACTATATATACCTTATGAGCAAAGCAAGAAAGGAATGGAAATTTTATGAACACAAGAAAAGTATTAAAAGTAATAGGAAAAATTTTATTTTTGGTAATTATAATTGCTATTTTAGTAATAGCATATTTAATTTATTCTAAATACAATTTTAATGAGTATGTAAAGGCAGAATATAATAGGGGGCTTTCTGAATTCGAAAGAGATAGTAAGGTAAAATATTCTGAAGTAAATAGTTATAAAATACATAGTGAGCAATATAATGACGCCATGTTTTATAAAGAAATACCAGTATCTCCAAATACATCATATAGAGTTACTTGTATGGTAAAAACTGAAAATGTAGAAAATGAGGAAAGTAATGTAGATGCAGGAGCACATATATGTCTAAATAAAACTATGGAAAAATCTGTAGATGTAACTGGTACAACAGATTGGACAAAGCTTGAATTTGTATTTAATTCAAAAGATAAAACAATGGTAGAGGTAGGGTTTAGATTAGGTGGTTATGCAGGAAATTCAAAAGGAACAGCATGGTTTTCAGATTTTAAGATAGAATCTGGAAGTGCAGATATATCAAACACATGGAATTTCTTATGTTTGCTATTTGACAATGTTAATGTAAATATACCTTATGATAGTGGAGAAAAGAATATAAAATTGCATTTATCAGAAGAGGATAAAGAAGATATGAAAGCTTGTATTGAAAGATTTAAAACATCATTATCAGAGTTATCTAAAGGAAAAATAAATGCTAGATATGAAGTAAAAGAAGTAAAAGAAGAAATAACTACAATGTCACATGACAAAGATAATGGGTATTATGTATCTCCAACAGATGTTAAGGAAACGTTGGATAAATATATAGATGCTGGAAAATATGACCACATATTTATAGCATTTAGAACGGGAGATATAAACACACAAAATGAAATACCAGTAAATGACTGGATAGGACTTGGAGGAATGCAATATAGGGGCATAGGATTTTCAAATATAAGGCTTCCAAATGAGTCTAATAATTATATTTATAAATATGATACAAGAATAAACACATTCCCAGAAGAAGTATATATTCATGAATTTTTACACACTTTAGAAAGAAATTCTGAAGAATATGGGTATGATGTACCAGAGTTACACTCATATTCATATTACGGATACCAAGATCAAAAATTAGTAGGTTTAAAAGATTGGTATAAGGATTATTTGAATTGTGAAATAAGGTCATCTAGTGGCAATGTTGGTTTAAATGAGGAAATATTTACTAAAAAGCCTGCAAAAGCAAGTGATTTTAATTTATCAATAGAACTTAATGATTTAAAAGAACCTGCCAACATTTTTGAAGAGATAGGAATATTGTTTAAGAAATTAATAAAAATGTTTAGTAATGGAAGTAGCCAAAATATTGAAAATCAAAATGAACTAGTAGAAAGTGATATAGGCGCATAACACTTTAAAATTCAAATAAAGCAAATAACAGAAAGAAGAATGAAAATGAAAGTAGCAGATTTTAATTATGATTTACCAAAAGAACTAATAGCACAAGTACCAATAAAAAATAGAGATGAATC
>CANQXO010000074.1 GCA_947627825.1 uncultured Clostridia bacterium | reverse complement strand
TCTATGGTTACCCATTCTAATTTATTTTTTTCTTCTACTAAAGTTACTTCTCGTTTTAAAATACCATAGTAAACTTGGATATTGTTTTCATATTTGAAATAGTTTAAATCCATAAAATGGTCTAGCTCTATGTCTTTATTAGATATTCCTGTTTCTTCAAATAATTCTCTATATGCTCCTTCATCATTGGTTTCACCTTTTTCTACTTGACCACCCACAAAATTATAAAGTCCTTTATATGGTTCTTTTGCTCTGATACAAAAAAGTGCTTTGTCTAATTTAGAATTAAACACTACTACTAAATTTAACTTTCTCATATTATTCTCCTACAAATTTTACAATTATATATTTATAATAATTTATCTACATATTTCATAAAAATTGTGCCTTCAATTAAATCAATTATTGAATATACTAGCATTATTATTCCTATAGTTAAAATTAATGCTTTACTTTGGAAGAACACATATATTCCCGCAATTATCATTAAAACTGATAATACTAATGATATGCTCCATAAATTGATTCCTACTGCTTGTAACTTTAATGACAAAGATAATCTCATAATTCCACTATATATTATCCAAATTGCTATTACAATTCTAAACATAGAACCAATTAAGTTGTTGCAAAATATAGTAACTAATCCAATGATGATTGCAATAATTCCATAAACTAAATCATAATTGTAAAAATCATATTTCCCTTTTGATATATAATAATCTACAATTTTAACAATTCCTATAGCAATAAATATTCCTCCTAAAATATAAGAAACTATTTTAACTGCTAAATCTGGTTTTACTATTATAAATATACCAATTAAGGCAAATATTAAAGATACAGCTATATCTGCCCATCCTGATTTCTTTAAAAAGTTTTTCATTTCATTCTCCTCCATTTATATTTTATTTAAATATATCAAAATTAATTATAATTGTAAATATTTTGATTTAAATTTTATTAAACTGGAAATAATATAAAAAAGGAAGGATTTTTATTATGTCATATTGGATTGATAATTTTAGAACTAAAGAAAATTTTAAACCTCTTGATAAGAATTTAAAAACTGATATATGCATTATAGGTGCAGGGCTTACCGGCTTAACTTGTGGATACTATTTATCTAAACAAGGCTTTAAAGTAACTATTATCGAGAAGGATACTGTTTGTTCTAAAACAAGTGGTGCTACTACCGGAAAAATCACAAGTCAGCATAATCTTTTTTATGATTATTTATCTAAAAATTATGGAGTTGAATTTGCTAAAGATTACTTAGAAGCTAATGAAAATGCAATTCAAAATATTAAAAATATTGTTGATAATGAAGGAATCAAATGTGATTTAATTAAACAGTCATCATTTGTTTTTTGTGATAAAAAAGAGGATTTAACAAAGTTTCACCAAGAGATTTCTACTATCAATCAAATTAAACATCTTATAGACAGTAATAATTATCCTCATTTTGATGCGAAGTTTACTAAGAAAATCAATTTACCACTTAAAAACTTTGGTGGTATTGAATTTACTAATCAGGCTGCATTTAATCCTAGAAAATATTGCTTTGGGCTTGTTAATTGCATTTTAAAAAATCATGGTGAAATTTATGAAAACACAAGTGCCATTGATATTAAACTAAAAGATAGTTTTTATGAAATAAGAACTAGTAGACAAAATACTATTACAGCTAAGTTCGTTATTTTGGCAACTCATTTTCCAATAAAAAATTTTCCTGGTATGTACTTTATTAAAATGCATCAAGACCTTTCCTTCGCAATTGCTTTAAAGGTGAAGAATTGTAATTTTGATGGATATTATATTAATGCTTCTTCTCCTGCTATATCTATTAGAAAGGTTTATGACAAGACTGGCGAAAATATTGTATTAATTTCTGGCAATGGTCATAGAGTTGGTAAATCTTTAGATAACAAAAATGGCTATACTTTTTTAGAAAAAGTTGCTAATAATATTTTTGACGAATATGAGATTTTATCGAAATGGAGCACTCAAGATTGCATTAGTTTAGATAAACTTCCTTATATAGGCTGTTTCTCAACACTCCTTCCAAATTTGTTCGTTGCAACAGGATTTAAAAAATGGGGTATGACTTTATCAAATATTGCTAGTAATATAATTACTGATAAAATCTTAGGAAATGAAAATAAATATGAATATCTTTTTAAACCTTCTAGATTAAGACCTATTAAGAATTCTAAAGCTTTTGGCGAAGATTTAAAAGAGTCTATTTATTCTATTGCTTTAAATAAATTACATCTTCCAACCGAGACTATTAAAGACATAAAAAGTGGCATAGGAAAAATTGTTTCATATAATGGTAAAAAGGTTGGTGTTTATAAAGATTATGATGGAAAGGTGTATTGCGTTCATCCTATTTGTACTCACTTAAAGTGTGAACTTCAATTTAATCAGACTGATAAAACTTGGGATTGTCCTTGTCATGGTTCAAGATTTTCTTACAAAGGAGAAGTCATTAATAATCCTGCTATTTATGATTTAAATGATTTCAAAAAATAAACACTTTATTTTCAATATAAAGTGTTTTTTTCATTTTATCTTTAATATTTGACCTTCAATATTTAAACTTTAATGTTATATATTAGAAAATATTTTTTAAATTAACGGCTTGTTTTTCTTCTATATGTGAAAGAGTTGCTATACAAGCTTCCAATTCACCTAAACTTCCATAAACATCGTCTCCTTCTATATGTCCTTTTGTGTTTTTCAAATAAATATTTACTTTTTCTATTTCGTCATGTTCTAAATATAATGAAAGTGTTTTATCTTTTTCTAGCCAATAATCATATATTTCATCCATTTTGTTATTTAATTTTTCCTTATCTATGTTTTCTGATAAAATATCATCTTTTAATTTTTCTAACTTTTCATTAGCTTCTTTTATTACATTTTCTGTATATCCAAGTGTGATATTACCCAAAATTATAATTGCAATTATAATAATTATTGTTATTATAAGTTCTTTTTTCATTTCAAATGTTATCCTTTCCTATGTTAAGATTTTTTATTGTTTTCTTTCTGCTGTTTTTCTTGGCAGAAGAAATTACCTTTTCCATCTATTGTTGCTATCAAACAATGTTCTGGAGTTGTATTAAATTTTTCTATTTGTTTAGTAAGCCATTTATAGTCTTTTCCTAATTTTCTTAAATTTTCATACATTACATTTCCGTCTAAAACTAATTCGTATGGTATTCCTTCATATTCTGGGTCTATTCCCAAATCTTCTGGTATTACAGTTCTTTTTGCTGGTTTTTGAATAACTGATATATTGCCATTCGTTTCTAAAATTGCGTATTCTACATCTCCTAAATTAAATATATTACTATTTCTTAATCTTTCTTGTAGTTCATTTAGAGTGAATCTTTCTTTTACTAATGCATTTTCATCTATTTTTCCTCTATATATCAATATTTTAGGTTTTCCACATGTTATACTTCTGAATTTTATTGATTTTAAATTTAAGAATGAAATTATCATATGCATTGCTAATAATCCTAAAATTGGTACGATTCCATTAAATATTGGTATGCCTAAATCAGACATTGGTATTGATGCTAAATCCGCTATCATTATTGATATTACTAACTCAAATGGTTGAAGTTGGCCTATTTCTCTTTTGCCCATCATTCTCATTACTAGTAAAACTAATATATATAAAATAATTGACCTTATAAATGTTATTAACATATCAAATGTTCTCCTTATTATTTAAAGTAATTTTTGATTATTATTTCCATTATGTTTTATTTTATGTGTATAAATTTATAAATTTTGGAAATAATTTTATAAAATATTTTGTGCAAGGAGGCTTTATGAAAATAAATAGGTCCATTCAGTTTATTGGTAGATTGATTACAAGTATATTAGTTTTAGGAATAACAGCATTTTTTACTCCTGGATTTACTGCTTCTAGCATTTGGATTTTAGCTTTGGTTGTGGTAATATTGACTACTGTAGATTTTTTGATCGATAATTTTACTAAACTATACTTTCACCCTATTATCAAATTTATAATTGGATTTGTTTTGTGTGGTATCGCTTTATTTTTAGTTCAATATATAGTTATTGGATACATGCTATCATTTTTTTCGCTTTTTTTAGGAGCTTTAGTATATGGTTTAGTTGATTATATGCTTCCAAGTGAAGAACATAATAATGGTATGCAAAGTAGAAGAGCAATAATCTCTTAATGATTATTGCCCTTCTACTTTCTTTTCAAGAATTTATTATTTTATTAATCTATTATCTTATCAATCTATTTTTATTAGTCTATTTTTTTCTACAATCTCATTTTGGTTTTTATAAATAGAATTTTGTGGTATAACTCCTCTTACTGATGATAATGGATAGATATTGGTATTTTTTCCAATGATTGATCCTGGGTTTAAAATCGTTCCACATCCAACTTCTACATTGTCGCCTATCATGGCTCCTATCTTCTTTATGCCAGTTTCTATTTTTTCATCTTTATTTTTAATTACAATCAGCTTTTTGTCTGATTTAACATTGGAAGTAATTGAACCTGCTCCCATATGAGCTTTATATCCTAATATAGAATCTCCCACATAGTTATAATGTGGCACTTGCACATTGTTAAATAGTATTACATTTTTTAATTCTGTTGAATTACCTACAACCGCATTTTCACCTACTATAGCTTTTCCTCTAATAAATGCACAGTGTCTTATTTCAGCGTTTTTTCCAATGATAACTGGCCCCTTTATATAGGCTGAATCATATACTTTGGCAGTTTTATGAATCCAGATGTTCTCACCTTTTTTATCATACTCGTCTTTTGGCAAAGTGTTTCCCAATTCTATAATAAATTCTTCAATGTGACTTAATACTTCCCAAGGATATGTATATTTTTGTAATAAACTTTTGGCAATAGTTTCGTCTAAATTATATAAATTTGATATTTTACACTCCTCCATCATTTATATTCCTTTCATTATTTTAGTTTTTATAGTTTTTCATTTATTAACTTAAGCTTTTTTATTTCAATTATAAACGATTGCTATTTAATTTTGATTATAGCTTCCAAAAATCATTATATAGCTTAATTGCTGTTTCAGGGCTATCTACACCTTCTGCATTTTTTACTGGAGCAAAATCTTCTTCTCTTTTCCCTCTTAAAATTGAAAGATTGTCAAAATAATTAAATCCATCAAATATAAATGCTTCATATTTATATGCATTTGGTTCTTTAGCTTCTATTAAGTTGCCTTGATTGTCTATGTAATTTGCTTTTTTATGTGCACTATGATATGGAAGTCTTTGCTCTGCAATCTTTTCTAATGCTTTTAAACTGTATAGATTACACATTATGTGAGATTCTCCAAATAAAAGCTCTCCTTCTTCATCAGTTTCTTCAGCCATTTGTTCTGGTAATTCTGTATATTCTATAACTGCTGGGCAATTGTCTTTCTTACAAAATACTCCTACTTTTTCATGAGGATTTGCTTTTACAACTGATTTAGATCCAACTTCATTGCCTTCTTTCATTGTTAATCCAATTAATACTGGATCACACATATTTAGAAGTACATTATCAACAGCTCCAATGAAAATCCATTCAATTCCTCTTTTTTTCATGTCTTCAAGTATTCCTTCTCTTTTCATTGCTTTATAAATGCTGCCGTTTCCATCAGATGCCATTTTTATATTATAGTTTTCATCTATTACTAATTTTCCTTCTTCATTTAGAAGTGGTAAATCTCCTTGTTTAAAGAACTTTAAATTTTGTTTTGGATATCCAAAACAGTTATGTTCTTCAAAAAATTGCACTGTTTTCTCGTTATTTTCTGTGCTTGTCATTATGTACCATGGAAGTGTTATTCCATACTTTTCATTTACTTTTTGTAGGTTTTCAGCTATTATTTGAAATAAATATTTAGGCTCAGGCTTTACATTTATTTTAAATGTTCCCTTTGGTCCTTTATGTCCAAGCCTTGTTCCTTGTCCTCCAGCCATTGTAACAACTGCGTATTTACCTTGTTTTATAATATCTGTACCCTTTTCTTCTAAATCTTTATATTCATCTTCGTTTAACTTATATTTATCTACAAAAGGTATATGTTCTATAATTATGCCTTTTATTGCTTTTTCATTATCTCTATTGCTTTCTCCATATAGTTCTTTTAATTGTTCAAAATCTATATTTTCTAATTGTTCTATAATTTTTGTTTTTGTTTTTTCATCTATCTTACTAAAAAGTTCTAATAAATGGTCTTGATTATTTTGCTTTAAAATCTCTACATAGTTTTTCATATCTTTTCCTCACTTTGTACTAAAATTTAAATAGATTTCATAAAAATCTTAATGACCATTCTATCACATTTATATGTATCTTGCAATATTTTGTCTAAAAATTTATTTTGCCCTATAATAGCTATGTTTCAACCTGTTTAAGCTATTAAAATCCTCTTCCATAAGTAGTAAATAATAGTAAAAATACAACTAGAAACAAAAGTATTTCAGTATTATTATTGCCTAGTAATCCTCCATCATTATTTCCACAACAACAATTATTGTCCATAACATTTAACCTCCTTTTATTTTTTTATACAATATAGTATGTTTTTTATTTATTTTGTGTTACAATGTTAATAGAGTTTTTATTTAGTTTTATAACTTATCATTATAAAACTAAATACTGACATTTAAATATTAATTATATATTTAAAGCTTATATGATGAAAGGAAAATAATTTAATGTCTAAAATAGAATTACTTTCTCCCGCAGGAGATTTAGAAAGATTACAAGTAACACTTTTATATGGAGCTGATGCTGTATATATTGGTGGTAAAAAATATGGATTACGCGCAAATGCAACTAATTTTACAATAGATGAAATAAAAAAG
>CANQXO010000073.1 GCA_947627825.1 uncultured Clostridia bacterium | reverse complement strand
GTTTAGAGGCTTTTAAATAATATTATTTAACTTTTAAAATCAATAAATGTTAAAATACTTTAAAGACTCAAAATCTATTATGAGAAACCGTGTGTGGGTTCGAGTCCCACCACCTGCACCAATTACAATCTAATCAAATTTTATAAAACAGATAAACAGCACATCCATCGAGAATGTGCTGTTTTCTGTCTACATTTTAAGTAAAGAATCAAGTTTTTATTTTAATATCTATAATCTAAGTCATACAAAAAACTAGGCACGAGAAGCATCTCGTGCCTAGCATAGGTCTAACTAGTTGGTTTCACTTATGCAAGTTCTTTTTACAAAAACTTTGAGTAAGGACATAAGCGAAATCTTTGAGCATCTTTCTTTCAGTGTTGGATATTTTTTAAGCCATTGGTTGAATTCTCTTTTGAGGACATTTTTTATAATTTCCTCATTGATTTTAGGCAATGCGTCATGCACTCCTATGATAACATTTTCATAATTGACTTTCTTAATACCGCAAGCAACGATGAACGATTGCACAAGTATTTTTTCGGTAGTTGTCATTCCTATATCAGCCAAGAAAGGTACAACTTGTTCTTCGGCTTTTTTGGATGGCTCCAATTTATCTAAAGCGAAACCTATAACATCTACCAAAGCAATTTCTGCATCACTCAATTTTTTTTTTGTGGTATCGTACTTCTCCTCAACTTCATACAAAGACTTAGAAATCTGATGAGAAGTTTCTTCTTCCTCATCAAATTCGTTATCTAATGTAAATGGAAACGCAAAACCTTCGTCAGAATTCATTGCAATTAGCTGTTCTTCAGATGAAAGATGATTTTCTGTTTCATCCCTAAAAGTATTGTCTATGCCAACTTTCAAGATTTTGCAATTGGTAGAAAATGCTTTGATAACTGCTTCAATCATGGATTCATGGACACTTTTGACAGTTGCTAATCCACTTTCAAGGTCAAGGAAAACCCGACAAGGAATTTGGTTGATTGCCCTAATCAGTGAAATGATTGAGCGTTCCCTCAACGGTTTGATTTTAAATGTTAGTTGTTTCATAGCTAGCCTCCAGTTTAGTAAAAAGATGTTAATCGAACCCTGAAATTGCCTGTGATATCACGCTCCTTTGTTTGATAGACCTTTGTTTATTATCATAGATAATTATTTGACTATGATTGAAACAAAATCATGCAAATAGTATAACACACATTAACTATAAAATCAAATCTGTATTTATTTGTATTAATTTGGTAAATAATTTGCATTTTTAGGTAAAATATGTTATAATTAATATACGGCTAAATTGTTAGAAGCCTGCAAGTCAAAACTTGGAGGTTTCTATACCTCCAAGAAATTTTTTGGAGGTGTCATCCATTATGACCGCATACGAACAAATCATGTACGGTACTGACGACTATCGCTTCTTTCAGTACGGAGAAAACAGGTACAAGCTCTTCGACAAGGTCAAAATCATAACCAAGGACTTACAAACGCTCTTCGGTGAAATTGGATACATTGATCGAGTCTCGGAAAACTTGCAAATCGTTGTTGGGAACCGGCAGATTGCTTTCGTAAATTTCTGCAACATTTTTCAGATGGATTATGCACGATGATTCGTGCAAGCCCACAGAGTTGAAGGAGAAATCCTTCAACTCTTTTTCTTGTGTCAAATCGTACTGATTTTATATTATGAAAGGAGTCTTGTCTATTGCAAAGCTAGAGCCTTAGTTGCTACCAGCATAACCAGAGATTATATACATAAAAAAACAGAAACGAAAAATCCAATAATTCGTTTCTGTTCTTTTTTAGTAAAATAGTCGTTCAATCAAGTCATGAATCCGCTCTGAAAATGGAACTCTAAATTGCTTAGGAGTTATAAACAGTCCACTAACTGTCAATTTCATAACCCGCTCATCTTCTGATGTTTCAAAGTAGATTCTTGAATAAGCATTATGAATAAAATTAGGGTTTTCCTTACTTTTTCGTAAAACATATTCCCTATAAATATTCATTGCTACATCTTCACAATCGTACAGGACGCCACCGTCATTTCGATAAAAGTAATATTCATTTTCTCTATCGGCCTTTCTAATAGTATATGTCCCATTTGATACTGCTACCAGTTCTTTTTTCACACTAGACATCTCTTTCCAGAAAAATGCTATGAAATACAATCAATTAATACACTTTTAATGCATTGAATTGAATGTTAAGTTCTTGGAATGTTTTAATAGAAAATTTATCTTCTATATCAATCCAAGAATTTCTACCAGTTTTCGCAACTGCTTTCACAGTGCCCCCCTCATCGAAAATGATAGCGACCTTTTCATTTTCGTTGATATGTGCTCTTTTGAAATTTTTCTTAACACGATTATAGAACTTCATAGCTGTTTCTTCATCATCTCCCATTGGAATAAATGAAATGTTGTTGAATAATAATGTTGAGGTTTCTGTAAACATGAGATTCCAGATAAAGCAGAAGCGTTCGCTCCAAACTGTAGGGCTTACCTCTAATCCCTTTATCCGGGCTGTTCCAATGTTCATTTCTCTTTTTTGCATGGAATTTACTCCTTTTAATTTTAGCTAAATTTTTGATATTGTGTGTGGAATAAACGAACTACAAATTTTCACTCCGTTTTGCGTAGGATACACTTTATAGCCTCTCTTTAATATTTTACCCACGCAGTTCAGTTTCTTTTTGCCTTGAAACTCCATTATAACTATTACTCTGTTTTTTCCGGGTTTTATTGTATTGGTCTGGAATGCACTCTGTGACAAATCATTAACAACCATTTTCCCTGTTTTCGGGTCAGTATATGCACTTGGGATAGATTGCTCATATTCAACTGCATAATTGCTGATTTTGTTTACCTTTGCAATTTTACTTGCTAACCGGTTTTGAAGATTTTTGAATTGTGCTACTTTGCATTGATTCATTAAAACCTCCATTGTTTCAAAATGCTATTCTTGTTATAGTTCGCATAGCTACGAATAATATATTAATTATACCATTTTTTCTGAAAAATACAAGTCTATTCATGAATTTTGTACTTTCTCCATTAATAAGTTTTGTCTTTTACTGCATTTATTTTTTTCTTGACCACTCAACATAGAAAGTCCCCCAGTGTTAAACTGGGGGATAATGATTTTTCAGCCCATCATCTTCTGCATGAATTCGGTAATTGCTTTTTGCGTGACTCGTTCCGGCAAATCTTCTCTCGGAATGCTTGTAAGCTTACCGCATTCGGGGCACTGGAAAACAAAGAAACGAGGATCTCCGTTAATGGATTGCCCATAATGGCAATGGACGAAGATATCATCTTCAGAAACTGCGAGATGGCTTCCACAGCCTCCGCCGCCTTCGTTGTGTATGACTCCCGTGCATGTTCTTACAATTTCCCAAGTATTAGACTTGTTTGATGATATAACTCTCATGATGTAACCTCCAAAAAAAGAAATTGAACAACTGTGTGAATGACCCTTCTTCTCCTACCAAAATTCATTTTACATTGTATTTTCCTCCTTACAATAATTATTGTGTTGCTTGCGTATATCTATGCTTAACTCCCAAAGGATATTATAAAAATTAATTAACTTATTATTAACATCATAATTCATTATATCACAAAATATGAAAACTAGCAACTAATAGATTACATTTTTACTTATTGCCACTTTAATATAATTGTAACTTTAAGTTACATAATTATATTATATCAAAGATTCTGTATTTTCTTCATTCTATATATTTATATTTTAAATTCAAACTTCATAATTTATTGTTGCCAACTTAGTATAGGATAACCATCATTTATATTTTTTATATCTTGCTTCCATGGAGAATCTAATTGTCCATTGTTTAACTCTGCCATAAATTCTTCCCCTTTCATGTATTTTTCTGTTTTGCCTTCACCTATATCCGCCACCTTATTTCCATTTCCAATTATTTCGATATTATTTTCTAGGTAATAACAATTTGAAATGAGTTTGTCCGGGTCATATTGGCAAAAAGCCCCCAAAACTAAATAGCCAGTATTATCATCATATTCAGCTTTGATTTTGCTTACTGTATATGCATTGCTTATCTCTCCACTACGAGTACAAGCCCCTATTACTCCGCCAACAACACCTTTTATTTGTGGATGCATAGTACCTTTAGAATATACATTTTTTATTATACAGTCATAACACGACCCAACAATTAATCCTTCATATATTGATGATCCTGATGAGTCTCCTAATATTTCCATCTCCACTTCACTATAGCAATTATAAATTTCACCACCAAGACAACCTCCCGCAATTCCACCTATATCGCCTTTTTTTATACTGCCAATAATTTTTCCAGATACATAACATCTTTCAATCTTTCCACCGTTTGCAATTGCTTCCTGCTAAAATTCCTACAGATGGCCATATATCCAATATATCAAAATTCATATTTATATATACATTAGCATTCTCAACACTTAAGTCTTGTATAGTTCCATAGTTATACATAAACAATCCCGTACCTATAGAATTTTTTTGATCAGAGGTTACTTCCTTTAATCTTAAATTGTATATAGCATTACCATTTCCATCAAAAGTTCCATTGAAATGTTTTTTAGATGCTTCTTCTTCTGCTAATTTTTCTTTTGTTCCAATTGGAATAAATCCACTTTCATTTAGTAGCTTCTTTAATTCTCCATCATAACCATACTCTTCATAATCCGTTCTATTTGCATCTACATATGATTTTGTTGAGGCAAAGTCTAAACTCAAACCTAATTTGACAGTTTTATCTTTATAATTATTTTCACCACTTGTTACATTATGTGCAAAAACTACTAAATCTTCTATACTGCCTATTGTATAAGTATTTCCGTCTTCACTTTCTTCTAATTTTCCCGGATTTTCATCTGTTACTTTGTCTACTTTTATTCCTGTTTGTGTTTCATGTAATATATCTTCTAATTCTCCCATACTAGATATTTCGTTTTTTACTGCTTCATCTGTTTTTTCTTTTGCCATTTGTGCTTGCTTTATTAATCCATTATCTCCCAAAACTATATTTAGCGTTACACTCGCTAAAATCAACATAATTACAATTGTTACTACCAGTGCAACTAATGTAATTCCTTTGTTTTTCATTATCTTTTGCTCCTCTCAAACTTTTATTTTTATCATTAAGTAATGTACTTAATGATAATTTTATTTTTGAGATTTGCCTTTCAAATCAACACTTTGCAGATTTTTTATATTTTAAATTTTCTTTTTAAAAAAGTTTTTATAATATCTTGATTTTGTTTATTTTTTAATATATAATACATATATGAACATATCGTCAAGTACATTACTTGACGATAATTTTTATTTATTTTATTTGTTTCTATAAAGTATCTCTCATATTCTATGTTTAATTATACAATTATTTTTATATTTTTCAAATTTTTTTATATAAATGGTACACTTTTTATCATATATAATATTATTTCATACCTATCTTTTACGGATTAATTAGTTTAATTGTTGGCTTCATCATAAGCTAACCTTGTATCATAATTTAACTTAATTTCTTCTGCACTAAGCGGTCTTGTATAAAAACGGAGATTTTTCAAAGACATTTTACCATATTGATAAGCAAAACTTATCCCAGGCCAGTCGTTACGATACCTACCTAAATCAAAGGTATCCGTTTTACCCATATATTTTTCTTTAAATGCAGTCCACTGTTCTATATTTAAATATGAAGATTTTTCTTCTTTTCCATTTATATAAAGTGATATTTTATAACCGGTATAACTTTTGCTTTTTACATTAGTTCCTTCTCCAGTTTTCGATAAATCAAGAACTAAACTAAATTTAATAGGTTTGTTTTGTTCAAAACTATTTGGTATATAAGTATTCATACCATAAGTTCCATCCGACCATTCAGAATAAATGCTATTACTTCCACCTATTAGAACAAAGATATTGGTATTTCTACTGCTTACCGCAATAGATGATACTTTTTCAGGTTCATAATTTTCAATTGAAAACAATATACACTCGTCATTAATCAATACATCGTTTACATCATCATAATCCCTATACGAACCTTTACATATACCTGAAAATTCAAATGTAAATCCTTTATTGTAAAAATCATTTAACACTGTATTGCTTTTTATAGATATATAGTCATCCTCACCATCAAATATAAATCCATCTTCACTAAATCCACTTTTGATTCCTAAATCTTGTTCTTCAAAATTATGTAGTGTTACGTTATCTCCTAAAGCTCTTTCTATTTCATCTTTAGTCCATCTTTCTCCTTCTTTCTTATCCATCATTGCTGTATCTATGTTTAACACTAATCCGTCTTTTACTGCAACTGAATCTCCTAATGACATTGATACATATTCTTCTTCTATTTCTATTACTTCACCTATTTCATAGTTTATTACATAATTGTTTTTGGCTTTACTTCCATTTGGTAATTCATATCCTTGTTCTACAAAATACCATCCGTCTGCATATGTATTTTCTTTATATCTTATCATATGCCAATTTGGATTTGATACATCTTTTTGGGATAACTTTTCTCCTAGTTTATCTGTTTCTTTTTTATTGATATTATAATTCATAATAGATAAACTTAATGTTTCTTGTTCTGATGCAGCTTCATAGCTTTTTACTGCTTTTTTAGTTTGCCCTATCAAGCCATTATCTCCTAAAGTTATATTTAGCGTTACCCCTGCTAAAATCAACATAATTATAATACTTACTACCAACGCAACTAGCGTTATTCCTTTGTTCTTCATTCTCTTTTGCTCCTCTCAAATCTTTATTTTTATCATTAAGTAATTAACTTAATGATAATTTTATTGTTTATATACTTCCGGCTATGCCGGTAGTAGCAAAGGCTTTAGCTTTGTAATAGACAAAACTCCCTTCAT
>CANQXO010000072.1 GCA_947627825.1 uncultured Clostridia bacterium | reverse complement strand
TGTTTTTTCTTATCCATAAAAACCTCCTAAAATAATTGTTTGATATAAGAATATCATTTATTTGAAATAAAATCAATTTATTTTGTGTATAATTTTTTCCTTATTTGTCATAATAAAAATATAAACAAAACTATTTACAAGGAGGAAAGATGAAAGCCACTGGAGTAGTAAGAAGAATAGATGATTTAGGAAGAATAGTAATTCCAAAAGAAATAAGAAAAACACTTAGAATAAAGGAAGGAAGCCCACTAGAGATATTTACAGAAAAAGAAGGAGACATAATTTTAAGAAAATATTCTCCAATAGGAGAAATAACAAACTTTTCTTCAGAATATACAGAAAGTTTAGCAAAGGTTACTGATTTAATTGCGATTGTAACAGATAAAGATGTTGTAATTGCAGTATCGGGAACAGCTAAAAAAGATTTATTAGAACAAAGTATAAGTCCAGAATTAGAAAAAATAATAGAAAAGAGAGAAGTAGCAACTTTAGAAGAAGACAAAGCAATATTAATAACAGCAAAAGGAAATAGAGAAAAAGAATGTAAAGCACAAGTAATCGTACCAATTATTTCAGATAGTGAAGTAACAGGAAGTGTAATATTAATGGCAAAAGAAAAAGGAGTAAAACTAGGAAAACAAGAAGAACAAATTGCCCAAGTAGGAGCCAATTTTTTAGGAAATCAAATGGAAATATAAAATTATAAAAATAGCTATATAAAAAATTTAAAAAATTTAAAAATAATTTTATAAGAAATAAAAAAACACCCAGTTAGAAAAATCTAATTGGGTGTTTTTATGAAAATGCATAAAAAGAAAATGTTAATGTAATTTTATAATTGTAAAAATTAAAAAAGATTTAACAACAATTAATTTCTAGAAAGTTAGAAACAAGTATTGTAAAAAATGCGAAAATGTAGTAAAATGTGGTAAGTAGAAAGCAAAAGGAGATTATAAATGGAAAAATATTATTTAACAACACCTATTTACTATCCAAGTGGAAAATTTCATATAGGAACAGCTTATACAGAAGTATTAGCAGACTTTATAAAAAAATATAAAAAACTTCAAGGATATGAAACATATCTTTTAACAGGTATAGATGAACATGGTCAAAAAATTGAAAACAAGGCAAAAGACGCAGGAATGGAACCAAAGGAGTATGTAGACATTCAAGCAGACAATGCAAAAAAACTATGGAAAGAAATGAATATAGATTATAACTTTTTTATGAGGACAACAGAAAAATTTCATGAAGAAGCGGTTGAAAAAATATTTGGAAAATTCCTAGCACAAGGAGATATTTATAAGGGAGAGTACGAAGGATGGTATTGTGAACCATGCGAAAGTTACTTTACAGAAACTCAGTTAGTAAATGGAAAATGCCCAGATTGTAATAGAGAAGTAAAAAGAATGAAGGAAGAAGCATATTTTTTTAATATGAAAAAATATGCAGATAAGCTTTTAAAATATTATGAAGAACATCCAGACTTCATTAAGCCAGACTATGTGAAAAATGAAATGATAAACAATTTCCTAAAGCCAGGCTTAGAAGATTTGTGCGTTACAAGAACGACATTTTCATGGGGAATAAAGGTAAAATCAGACCCAAAACATGTAATATATGTATGGCTAGATGCATTAACGAACTATATAACAGCTTTAGGATATCAATCAGAAAATGACGAACTATTTAAAAAATTCTGGCCAGCAGATTTACATTTAGTAGGAAAAGATATAGCAAGATTCCATTTAATATATTGGCCAATATTTTTAATGGCATTAGGACTTCCACTTCCAAAAACAATATTAGTTCATAATTGGATAGTAATGAAAAATGGAAAAATGTCAAAATCAGTAGGAAATGTTATTTATCCAGAACAACTAATAGAAAGATACGGACTAGATGCAACAAAATATTTCTTGTTAAAAATGGTGCCAGTTGCAACAGATGGATTATTCACTCCAGAAGACTTTATAAATAAATATAATGCAGACTTGTGTAATGATTTAAGCAATTTATTAAATAGAAGCATATCAATGGTTAATAAGTATTATGATGGAAATATACCAAAATACAATGGAACACCAAACGAAGTAGATGAAGATTTGGAAAATGAAGCCCAAAAATCAATAGAAAATTTTGAAGAAAGCATGAATAAATATGAAATCTTAAATGCAATTCAAGCAATATGGAATTTTATATCAAGGACAAATAAATATATTGATGAAGTAGCACCTTGGAGTTTAGCAAAAGAAAAAGAAGATGAAGCAGAAGCAAAACTACAATCATGTATGTATCATTTAATGGCAAATTTAAGACAAATTGCTATAATGATAAGACCATTTATGGAAGAAACATCAAACAATATGTTAAGACAGCTAGGAATGGAAAATGAAAATATAAGTTGGAAATCTTTAGACGAATACAAGGAAATAGAA
This sequence comes from uncultured Clostridia bacterium, assembly GCA_947627825.1. The sequence goes on along the minus strand of CANQXO010000072.1, from coordinate 4,540 downwards.
AATGTAAAAGTTATAGAAAAAGGTGAGCCAATATTCATGAGATTAAATCAAGAAGAAGAAATAGAATATATTAAAAGTTTGATGAAAAAATAAAACTAAAAATAATTTGTTAATTAGAATTATAAAAAATTTTCTTTAAGTAAGATACTTAAAGATAGTTTTATAAAATAATTATAACAATAAAAAGTTGAAATATCAATAAAAAATAAATAATATAATATTATTGAAAGTAATAAAAAATATTAAAAACAAAAACAAAAAAACACTTGAAACTATTGTAATTAATAGAGTTCAGGTGCTTTTTGATTTTTCTTTAAGTATCTTACTTAAAGAAAAATACAAAGGAGCTTAAAAGTATGAAAAACAAAGGAATTACATTAGTTGCGTTGGTAGTAACAATAATAATTATGTTAATATTGGCAGGCGTAGCACTAAGACTAACACTAGGAGATAATGGATTAATAAAAAAAGCAAAAGAAACAGTAGAATTGTATAAAAAATCACAGAACGAAGAAGAAGAAAGTTTACAAGAATTAGAAAATAAAATAAGTGGGAAAAAAGATGAAGAAGATGAAATAAAGGAAGGAAAAGAAGATAAAACTCCAGGACAGATGACCGGAGAAGGAACAAAGGAAAAACCTTTTTTAATTCAAAGCATAGAAGATTTAGTTTATTTATCAGAACAAGTTGGTGCGGGAATAGATTACAAAGGAAAAGAAATAAAATTAATGGTAAATTTAGACTTTCAAAATGATAATTCGTATGTAAATCCAAAAGAAAATAAAGAAAAATTAACAACAGGTGGAGGGTTTCCAACAATAGGAGATGAGGAAAATATTTTCAAAGGTAATTTTGATGGAAATAATCATATAATAAGCAATTTATATATAAATAACAATTCAGAGTTACCAAATCAAGGCTTATTTGCAAAAATAGAAAATTGTGAAATAAAAAATTTGACAGTAAAAGGAAGTATACAAACAAGTGTAAGAGCAAATATAGGAATTATAGGTTCATCGATAGGAACAAATAAAATAACAAATTTAACAAATGAAATGAGTATAAAAAGTGAAGCACCATGGTATTCGGTAGGAGGAATAGTAGGAGCATTAGATAATGGAACGCTAACAATAGAAAATTGCATAAATAAAGGAACGATAGAAAATGGAAATAATGTGGGAGGAATTGTTGGCTATAGTAATGGAAATATTACAATAAAAAATTGTTCTAACGAAGGAACAGTAACAAATAAAAAAGGTTCATTTGTAGGAGGAATATTAGGTAGGGACAATACAGAAAGTAATAAAACAATAGTATTAGATTCACATAATACAGGATTAGTTAGCAGTAATAAAGAAGAAGGAAATATAGTATACATTGGCGGTATAATAGGTCTAGTAAATGGAACTGTAGAAATTGAAAAGTGTTATAACTCAGGTGAAATAAAAAATGAAAAAAATGAATTCCCAGAAGAAGCAAGTGAAATGGGAGTGGGTGGATTGATAGGTTTCTTAAGAAATGGCGATAAATCGGTTAGCAAAATCATAAATTCATATAATACTAATAATATAACAAATGGAAAAAGCACAGGGGGAATAATAGGGTATAACTGTAGCTCAAATACTTTAATTTTGGATAGATGCTATAATACAGGAAAAATTGAAATACAGTTTGAACTATCAAAAATTAGTGCCGGAGGTCTAGTGGGACCACTATCAACTTCATCCGAAACATATATTTTAAATAGTTATAACTTAGGTAGTGTTTCAAATAATGGAACTATGTGGATGTACTCTGGAGGAATAGCACCATTTACAAATCAAGGAGGAAAATCAACAATATTGAATTGTTATAATGCTGGAGCAGTTTATGGACCGGGTGGTGCACAAGGTATAAATTATGCTGTAAATAATGATGATATTGGACTTGGTATTGCTTCAGTATATATTAATAATGCATATAATATAGGTGAAATAACAGGAAATGGTATAAATGGAATAGTAACAATTGCTACAGGCTGTCCTTATGATGTTAAAAACATATATTGTGATAATAGAACGATGCCAAGCAATATAAGTGGACTAGGAATATCAATGGAATTGAGTGAAATGAAAACTTCTGCTTTTGTAAATACATTAAATTCAAATCGTAGTCAGATAGATTTAAAGGAAATAAATGAAATATTAACCGATTATTCATTATTAGAATGGAAACAAGGAAGCGAAGGATATCCGGTTTTTGATATCAAGTAAAAAAGTAAGAGTAATTCTGTTAAGTAAAAAATATTGAAAAAAACAAAAACTTTCACTATAATATAAGAGATATAGTGAAAGTTTTTTTCTATATTAAGATTTATAAAAAAGAGGAACAAAATGAGAATGAAATTCAAACCTTGGGCAAGGGAAGAACTAGAAACAAGTCCATTTTATATAGACAATCCACAAGACTATAAAAATAAGTGGAAAAATGTATTTGAAAATGAACAAGAAATACATATAGAACTAGGATGTGGAAAAGGAAATTTTATAGCAAAAGTATCAAAGCAAAATCAAAACATTAATTATGTAGCAATAGACTTAGTAGATGCAATGCTAGGAATGGCAAAAAGAAATATAGAGGCAGAATATGGAATAAGAGAGTCAACAAATGCCGAAGTCATAGAAAATGAAATAGAAAAACAAAAAATTATTAAAAATTTAAAACTAACAAGATTTGATATTTCAAGAATAGAAAATATATTTGGAGAAAGAGATGAAATAAAAAGAATATATATTAACTTTTGCAATCCATGGCCAAGAGGGAAACATCATAAAAAAAGACTAACACATGAAAGACAATTGGAACAATATAAAAAATTTTTAAATGGTGAAATTTTTTTCAAAACAGATGATGACAACTTATTTGAAGATTCAATAAAGTATTTTGAAAGAAGTGGATATACAATAGAAAAAATAACTTATAATTTAGAAAAAGAAAAATTGTTTTGGAATGGAGAAGAAAATATAGAAACAGAACATGAAAAGATGTTTAAAAACAATGGAGTAAAAATAAAAGCCTTAGTTGCAAAATGTATAAATTAGTTATTACTGATATATCATACATAAAGCATAAATTAATCATAAATTTGTATTTTAAATTGAAAATTTATAAACAAAAAATTTCTTTAAGTAATCTACTTAAAGAAATGATTATAAAATAATTATAGCAATAAAATACCCAAATATCAATATAAAATAATCAATAGATAAAAGTAACAAAATAAAAAAATATCATAAAAAATAAAATTAAAAAACACTTGTAATTGCTGAAATAAATAGCTTACAAGTGCTTTTTTATTTTTCTTTAAGTAGATTACTTAAAGAAAAATGCAAAGGAGCTTGAAAGTATGAAAAACAAAGGAATAACACTAGTTGCCCTAGTAGTAACAATAATAATTATGTTAATTTTAGCAGGAGTGACGCTAAGACTAACACTAGGAGATAATGGGCTAATAAAAAAAGCAGAGGAAACAACAAAAGAATATGAAGATGCTGCAACAGAAGAAGATGAGGCATTAAGAAGTTTTGAAAAAGATTTAGAAAATTTAAAAGCAGAAAGAGATAAAGAAAATAAAAAGGGAGTAAATAGCCCAAAAGTATCAGAGCATATTTATCAGCATCGCAATATGGAGTAGTACCAACGATAAATAATAAAGTTGTATCTGGTGGAGGAGATGTATATCATGAATATGCAGGAGGACAAAATTATAAGGCAAATGTAACGCAAAGTACAACAGGAAATGTAACGGGAATATATGATACATGTGGAGGAAACTGGGAAAGAGTAGCAGCATATTATAACAATGGAAATTCAAGTTTAAGTACAAATGGAACAGAAGCATTTAATAGTGATAACACTTTAAAAGCTGAATATACAAAATACTGGGATAAATATGAAGTAGGAACAGATGAAAAAACTACATATGGACCAGATAGAGATGCACTTTGGAATAAAGGTTCAGAAGAAAATGCAACGAGAAAAAGAATAACAGATGAAAGATATGACAAAATGAAAAATCATAACGGAGATGCAATGCATGAAGTAATAGGAACAGGATATTCATACTATGGAGTAAGAACAACAACAAATTCATACGATTGGATGTTAAAACTTGAAGGAGAAACAGAATATGGAACAGGATATTACAATGGGGACTATGCACTAATAGGTAATTGCGTTCAATCTTTCGTGTATCGTAGCGGTTATTGGGACGATGGAATGTTCACAGGTGTCTTTGTGTTTGCTATTGACGGTGGTGGTACGGGCTACAAGTCTGGCTTCCGCCCTGTACTAGTCGTGTAGGCTTACCTCGATACACAGAATTTTTAGGAGATGTTTAAACATCTCCTAAAAAAATGTTAAACAAATTGTCAAAAAACTTTTGCAATAATTGACAAAAAATTAGTTTAAGTTTACAATATAAATAGGAGAGAGATTATGAAAAAAGTAGTGAAGTTCGGGGGAAGCTCACTGGCGAGCGCCGAACAGTTTCGCAAGGTGG
>CANQXO010000071.1 GCA_947627825.1 uncultured Clostridia bacterium | reverse complement strand
GAAAAACATAGAATGGGGAGCAGTAGCATATTTATCAGCATCACAATATGGAGTAGTACCAACGATAAATACAACCGCAAATTCAGAATCAGGAGTTTGGCATGAATACTCAGGAGGAGGAAAAGAAGAAGGAAGTTACAAGTCAAATGTAACCCAAAGTACAACAGGAAATGTAACAGGAATATATGATATGTGTGGAGGAAACTGGGAAAGAGTAGCAGCATATTACGATAATGGAGATACAAATTTAAATTATTACGGTACAGAAGCATTTGGCAGTGATAATAAATTAAAAAATGAATACACAAAATATTGGGACAGATATGAAGTTCGGAGACGATGAAAAAACAAAATATGGACCAGACAGAACTGCGCTTATGAATAAAGGATCAGAAGAAAATGCAACGAGAAAAAGAATAACAGATGAAAGATATGATAAAATGAAAAATCATAATGGAGATGCAATGCACGAAGTAATAGGAACAGGATATTCATACTATGGAGTGAGAACAACAGCAAGTGGATACAACTGGATGTTAAAACTTGAAGGAGGAACAGAAGCTGGAACTGGATATTATAATGGCGATTATGCCCTAATAGGTAATTGCGCTCTATCTTTTGTGCTTCGTGGAGGTTATTGGAGTGAGGAAAAGGGCACGGGTGTCTTTGCATTGGATGATAACGATGGACTTCCGTTCAACTCTAATGGTTTCCGTCCAGTGATAGTCGTATAGTTTCATTTTAAAACATAAATGAAGGAAATTTAAATACAAAAAAGAGGAATAAAAATTCCCTCTTTTTTGTATTATAAACTAATTTAGCTATTGATTTTAAAAATCAAATAATATATAATCTATTTGTGAAAAAATGTCTTAAAAATGAAAAAGTAAAAGATTAAATAAAACAAAAACATTGGAGGAAATATACATGCCTAGAACGAAAGGTGCAGTATCAAAAAAAGAGCAAAAAAGGAGAGAAAAAGAGCTACAAAGGAAATTAAATATCATAGTTATGGTGTTAATAGTAATAAGTGTTATTTTAGCCATATTAATATATACAAAATCTGGATATCTTGGAAGAACTTTAAGCCCAGCGCTTGGAGGTGTATTTGGCTACATAAAGTATCTTATTCCAGTAGGATTACTTTGTATAGCTTTGTATGTTGCCCATGAAAGAGATACAAAATACTATTCAACGAAAATAGTATCGTTTTTGGTTTTATTAGTTCTTATAGATGTTATTTTAGCAAGTTATCAATTCTCAAAGGGAAACTTAGATATATCAGGCTCTGTAGATAGTGCATTATCACGAGCTTATGAACTTGGAATGACAGATATTGGAGGAGGAGTTATAGGAACTTTAATTGCATATCCTCTCATCAAGTTCATAGACATTCCAGCAACAATTATTTTATCAATTGGTTTAGGATTAATTTTACTAGTATTTATATTTAGTTTACATCCAGCTGACATGATTTCTGGAGCAATAGATAAATTATTTAGCTCTAAGGATGATGAAGAAGATGAAATTGACGAAAACGAAAAAGTTGTAGCTAATGAGGTGCCAAAGGAAACTAGAAGAGAAAGAAAACTAAGAGAGAAAAGAGAAAGACAAGAGGCTTTAAGAAATAGAGAACCTTTAGAAGAACAAATTACAATTAATTTAAAAGAACCTAAAAAGTACGACCATTCACAAGATGGACTAGATGTGCCAACCTTTAAGTCAGGCAAAATTTCTAAACAAGAAGTACAAGGTGCAAATGCACAAGCAAAATCACAAGAAGAAGGGCTATTCTCTAGTCAAGAAATTGAAAAAGAAGCTAAAACTAAGGAAGTTTTACAGTTACAACACACCTTGACAGTTGAAGATGAAAAATACGAGTTCCCACCTATTCAATTATTAGCAGAGGGAAAAGGAAATGATGAAGCTGGTAGCAGAAGACAGTTATTAGCAACTGCAGAGAAGCTTAGAAAAACCTTATATAGCTTTGGAGTTTCAGCAAAGGTAGAAAATGTTTCTGTTGGTCCTGCTATTACTAGGTATGAATTAGCTCCAGCAGAAGGAGTTAGAGTTAGCAAAATAGCTAATTTGGCTGATGATATTGCTTTAAGCTTAGAGGCTGAAACTATTAGAATAGAAGCTCCAATTCCGGGAAAACATACAGTAGGAATAGAAGTTCCAAATAAGGCAAAAGAAATAGTTGCACTAAGAGATATAATAGAATCAAGCAAGTTTACTGAGCAAAAATCAAAAGTTACATTTGCTTTAGGAAAAGATGTTGCAGGAGAGGTTGTTGTAACAGATATTGCTAAAATGCCTCACTTACTTATTGCAGGTAGCACAGGTTCAGGAAAATCAGTTTGTATTAATACTTTAATTACAAGTATTATATATAAAGCTAAACCTAGTGAAGTAAAGCTTTTAATGGTAGACCCTAAAGTTGTTGAATTATCTGTATATAATGGAATACCACATCTTTTAATTCCAGTTGTAACAGACCCTAAAAAAGCAGCAGGAGCATTAGCTTGGGCTGTTCAAGAAATGGTAAATAGATATAGTTTATTTGCTCAAAAAAATGTAAGAGATGTTAAAGGATATAATGAGTCTGCTGAAAAAGCTGGCGAACCAAAGTTACCACAAATTGTTGTAATTATAGATGAGCTTGCAGATTTAATGATGGTAGCAGCCAAAGAAGTTGAAGATGCAATTTGTAGACTAGCTCAAATGGCAAGAGCAGCAGGTATGCATTTAGTTATAGCAACACAAAGACCTTCTGTTGATGTAATCACAGGTATTATCAAAGCAAACATTCCATCAAGAATTGCTTTTGCAGTTTCTTCACAGGTTGATTCAAGAACTATATTAGATGGAGCAGGAGCAGAAAAGTTACTTGGAAAAGGTGATATGTTATTCTATCCAACAGGAGCAACAAAGCCAACAAGAATTCAAGGAGCATTTATATCAGATAAAGAAGTTGAAAATATAGTTAAATTTGTACAAAAAGAAGGAAATCCACAATATGATGAAAGCATAATAGAATCTATTGAAAAAGCAGATGAACCTGAAAAGGTATCAAACAAAGATGATGAAGATAATGAGGTGGATGAATTATTAGATGAGGCAATAGAAATGTGTATAGAATCGGGACAAGCATCGACTTCATATATTCAAAGAAGATTTAAAGTAGGATATGCAAGAGCAGGCAGAATTATAGACCAAATGGAAGAAAGAGGCATCATTTCAGGATATCAAGGAAGCAAACCAAGAGAAGTATTAATGTCAAAAGAAAGATGGCAAGAATTAAAAATGGCACCAGCGCAAAGTCAAGAAGCACAAACAGAAAATAACGAAAATTTTAGTGAAGGAGAGTAGAAGTTATTGAAAAGCAAGATTTTAGCAAGAGATTATAAAGAAGAATTAGCTAATATTGCAGAACAAAAAAGGTTTAAACAAAGTGCTGGAAACCTTCTTCTTAGTATGCTTTACAAAATGGAAGATAGTTTTGATAATTACTATACTGTAAAAAGAGAAGTGCCGGCAAAAGATGATTTTTTGAAAAATATTGTAGATGCCGTTAGGAAGAATTGTAACGATATTGAAATTGCTGACCCTCACACTGAATTAGGAAAAGAGCTTAAGGCAAATAAGTGCAAGATAGTTTCAGATAAGTCAAAAAAGGGAAAAACAGTAATATGTTTTCCAAACGAAAAAAGTCTTTCGTATGCGATTTCCAAAGCAAGTTTGGCTGAAATTGATGAAAAACTTTCTACTACTGAAAAAGCTATACTTACAGCTATTTCGATAGGAAAATGCATATCGATTTCTGAAATAATTAGAGATTTTAACGGATGGACATGGTCAATACTTCCAAAAGAAATTGAAAGTACAGAATGTAACATCATATACAATCTTTTGGTATATTTATATGGATATAAATTTATAAATAACCTAGACAGCAATAACCTTAGTGCTTTGCACAAAAATATGCCAGATGAACTTTGGGACCAACTGGAAAAAGTAGCAACACAGTTTTACTTATCTTATGATAAAAATGAAAATGAACAAGTTTTAAAAATGCTTGCAGCATATAAAACCAAACTTTCTAAAATGAAAAATCAAGAATCTTATATTGAAGAATTAGGAAAAGAAAAGAAAAAAAGAATTACAGAAATCAAAAAAATTGATGAAATACTAAGTAATCCAAAAGAATTAAAAAAGCAATATTTAGATTATAATATGAAGCTAAAAAATGAGGATAAAATTTTTAGTGTAAGTCATTATGAAGATTTGTTACAGAAAAAAAGAAAAGATGCTATTGATAAAATTGCAGTTTACAATAAAATGCAAAATCCTAATGAATTTATAAAATATAGAGATGAGTTGAGATTAAAAGTTAAGTTTTTTGAAACAAAAACAGACATATCTAATTTTCAAAATGAGTTTTTAAAATGTTTTGAAAAGAAAATTGAGGCTACAAAGGATAAAAAAGGCACAACTGATTTATTATATGAAATTAGATATTTAAATTTTATACCAAATTGCAAAATGAAATTAGCAAACCTTGAAAGAATGATTATTCCAAAAGCAATAGAAGCAAGGGCTTTAAATCCTATATCTAATAATGATGATTTAGATTATAGATTACTAAAAGGAATTTTTGACACTGATGTAATATCATTGGAAAGCTTATATATTCAGCTTTCGTCATGCAAAGACGGAATTAATGTAGTCTTGTATGATGGAGATACTGAGGTAAGTAAGTATGTAGTTAAACTTCCAGAAGGTAGCGAAATACAAATAAGAAAGTCAAAAAAGACCAAGATTTTTGAGTAAAGAATTTTATATAGTGTTTAAAAGTTTTATAGGTGTAACGAAAAACCTAAATATATAAAGGAGATTGTTAGGAAAAAACTAACATTTAATAACTAATGAAAATTACTTTTTTAGGAGCTACTAAGGCTGTAACTGGTTCTAACTTTTTAGTTGAAGGGGCCGGGAAAAAATTTTTAATTGATTGCGGACTTCATCAAGGAAGAATGCAAGAAGAACTTTTAAATGATAAACCATTTGATTATGATGTAAGTACAATTGATTTTATGTTACTTACACACGCACATATTGACCATTCAGGAAGGATACCAAAACTTTATAAAGATGGGTATAGAAATCCTGTATATGCAACAAAAGCAACTTGTGAACTTTGTTCAATAATGTTACCTGATAGTGGTCATATTCAAGAAACTGAAAATGAAATAAAAAATAAAAAGAGAAAAAGAGCTGGGCAAAAGATATTATTGGAGCCTTTATATACAGCGCAAGATGCCATAGATTGTATGGAAATATTTAAAGGCGTATCTTATGACGAAATAATTGATATTACCCCAGAAATACAAGTAAGATTTAATGATGCAGGACATATGCTTGGGTCAAGCATCATTGAAATATGGATTACAGAAAATGGTAAACAAGAAAAAATAGTATTTACAGGGGATTTGGGAAATAATGATATACCACTTCTTGCAAGCCCAACAATGATTGATAGTGCAGATTATTTAATCATGGAATCAACTTATGGAAGCAGACTACATGTAAGAAATGATGAAAAAGCTTCAATATTCTTAAGAGTAGTAGCCGAAACAATTGATAATGGTGGTTCTGTAATTATACCATCATTTGCAGTAGGTAGAACTCAAGAGATTTTATATGAATTAAATAAAATAAAAGACCAACATAAGGATGATAAAAAATTCCAAGAGGAATTTAAAACCTTGATGAAAGTACCAGTATATGTAGATAGCCCACTTGCTGTTTCTGCAACACAGGTCTTTAGAAATAATATGGATTTATTTGATGATGAAATAAAAGAATTCATTTCAAGAGGAGATAATCCACTAGAATTTCCAGGATTACATTTTACTCAATCTGTAGATGAATCAAAAGCATTAAATGAGTCAGATGAACCATGCATTATCATTTCTGCAAGTGGTATGTGTGATGTAGGAAGAATAAAACACCATCTAAAACATAATATTTGGAATCCAAAAAGTACAATACTTTTTGTAGGTTATCAGGCACCAGGTACGCTTGGAAGAAGAATTGTAGATGGAGAACCTAAAGTAAAAATATTAGGTGAAGAATTTGCAGTAAAGGCTAGAGTAGAATATATAGAAGGATTTTCTGGACACGCTGACCAAACAGGATTACTTTCTTTTGTATGTTCATTTACAACCAAAATGCCAAAACATATATTCTTAGTTCATGGTGAAGAAGAATCACAAACAGTATTAAAAGAAAAATTAATTGAAGAAACAGGAATAGGTGTTTCAATTCCAGAGTATGGAGAAGAATATATACTAGATAAGAAATTAGAGAAAAATCAAAGATTTGTTAATCCAGCTCAAAAAGAAATTGATAGAATTGAATTAATAAATAAAATGCAATCTTTGGAAAATGAATTGGAAGATATGAAACATGCCTTAAAAGAAAATATTAGAATACAATCTAGTTCAGATGAAGATTTGGCAAAATTAAATAAAAGAGTAATGTCTCTAAGAAAACAAATAATTGAAATAATGAATAAAGGGGAAAACTAATGAAAAAGAAATATTATAATGATGCATTTATTGGAAATAAAAATATAATAGCAAGTTTTAGCAAATATGGAGAATTACTTAGATTATACTATCCATTGCCAGACTATAGGCAATATTCTAATTTTTTTCATGTTGGAGTAAAAATTAACGATTCAAATATTATCTATTTACATAATGATATAAATAATAGATACAATCAATACTACAATGATAAGTCAAATGTTTTAAACACAGAAATTGAAAACACTTATTTTCAACTAAAAGTAAAGCAAACTGATTGTGTCATGATAAATCAAGATGTTGTGATAAAAAAATATTCTTTTAAGAATGAAAACACAATTGATTTTAATATGAAGTTCTTAGTTCGTTCAAGCGTGCTATCTTCATATAACAATATGGCTGGAGGAATGATTGAAAATGATGCACTTATACAGT